>CALBWZ010000314.1 GCA_937893415.1 uncultured Comamonadaceae bacterium
CACCACGTCGGCTTGTAAGCCCACACGCGTTAGTGTCTCGGTGATACGGGTGGCGCGGGTGGCGTCTATGTCTAAGGCCAACACGTGTGCGGGTACCGTTACATGTTTGGGTTGTGCTTCTAACAAGTGCGCGGTTTTCCCCCCCGGCGCAGCGCATGCATCCAACAACTTTGCACCGCGCGTTAGGCCCTGCAAGTGCGGGCTTTGCCACACCAAGTGCGCAGCCATCTGCGGCGAGCCATCTTGCACAGACACGTCACCCACATCAAAGCCAGGCAGGTTATTGACAGGCTGTGCCTTGGCCAATAACACACCACTGTGCCCAATAGCGACGGCAGGTATACCTGCTGCGGCCAAACGCTCCATGTAGCTGGCTTGTGTGCCACGCTGCGCGTTGACACGCAGCACCATGGGGGCAGCCTGCATATTGGCTTTCAACACCTGTTGCCAGTGCATTGGGTACTGATCGCGCAGGCGCTTTATCCACCAAATGGGGTGGTTAAACTCGACCACCCAGTCGTTTAAAGCGGCCTTGTTGAGCGTCTCGTAGTCCCGCAGCAAGGTGCGCAACGATGCATTGACAAAACCCGCTACGTTTTTTAATTTATGGCTTGCTTTACAGGCCTTAACCGCCTCGTCAACCACCACATGACTGACGTAATGGCTTGGCTCGCGCAACATGGCAATGCAACACACCAACAACGACCGAGCCGGTTCAGATGGTTTTTTACTGGCCAACAAAGGCAAGACCGCCTGCGCCCAAGCCCATTGACGCAACACGTCATAAGTTAGTGCTTGCACACCTGCGCGCAAATGCGGCGGCACTTTTGCCAACGCCGTATCCACATTGCGCCCTGCAGACACAGCTTGCGCACACCCAGTGACCCAAGGTAATTGGTCGGCCAGTGCGTGGCGTTTAGGTTCTGTGTTCATGAAGTTTCACCGACTGCGGTTGGCTACACATAGCAATGAGAAGTGCCATCACAAAACAGAAAAATTGACTTTCTCTTGAGCTCCAAAGAGGCGAATTAATCAAACTATTAATTAAAAGAATACTGGTAAAAGCCATTAATTGCAGTCCAACGCTTGTGCCCCGTGTGCTGTAAGCAAGCTTATACAAACTCAAGATCAATGCCATGTATAAAATCATGCCAACCAGACCATGATCCGCACCGA
>CALBWZ010000315.1 GCA_937893415.1 uncultured Comamonadaceae bacterium
GGATTCAATATGCGTGTTTGTTTAATGGGGACTATGAATAGCTTGGCATCAGCAGATGCGCTGATGCAAGACTGGCCAATCCAAGGCTCACGCCAAACTGGCAATTCTCAAATCACCAACCGTATTCAGTAGTAACAACCATAGTCACACAAGAAGACCTCACCACCGTTTTGCGCAGTCCCTTTAAGTACATAACAAAATTACTCCACCGTCACAGATTTTGCTAAATTCCGTGGCTTGTCGACATCTGTGCCTTTTGCGCATGCCGTGTGATAAGCCAGCAACTGCAGGGGAACGACGTGTAGCAGCGGGCTTAGAACACCATAGTGCTCTGGCATGCGTATAACGTTCAAGCCGGGGGCTGCCTTGATGCGGCTGTCGCCGTCTGCCAATACATACAACACGCCACCGCGTGCGCGTACTTCTTGCATGTTGCTTTTGAGCTTTTCAAGCAATGCGTCGTTGGGTGCCACAGTCACGACTGGCATGGCACTTGTAACCAACGCAAGAGGGCCGTGCTTGAGTTCGCCTGCGGGATAGGCCTCGGCGTGTATGTAGCTTATTTCTTTCAGCTTTAGCGCGCCTTCTAAGGCAATAGGGTAATGCAAGCCTCGGCCTAAAAACAAGGCGTTGTCCATGCGCGCAAAATCTTGTGACCACGCAATGATTTGCGGCTCTAAAGCCAATACATCTTGCAGCGCGGCTGGCAAATGGCGCATGGCTTTGAGGTGTTCGGCCTCGGCCTCTTCTGTTAGTTGTCCTTTGCTTTGCGCCAGCGCCAGTGTCAGCAAAAACAAACCTGCCAACTGGGTGGTGAACGCCTTGGTAGAAGCCACACCAATTTCCACGCCGGCGCGTGTGATGTAAGCCAATTTGCATTCACGCACCATGGCCGATGTGGACACATTGCAAATGGTCAGTGTGTGGTGCATGCCCAAACTTTGCGCATGGCGCAAGGCAGCTAGCGTGTCGGCAGTCTCGCCACTTTGGCTCAACGTCACCACCAAGGTGTTGGGGTGGGGCACGCTGGTGCGGTAGCGGTATTCGCTGGCCACCTCAACTTGTGTGGGAATGCCGGCAATGCCCTCTAACCAATACTTGGCGGTGCATCCGCTGTAGTAGCTGGTGCCACAAGCCAAAATCAAAATTCGGTCAATCTGTTTGAACACCGAGTAGGCGTTGTCGCCGGGTGCGGGCGTGGTCACGCCATCAAACAACTCAGGGACTATGCCCTCAACACCTTCTAGTGTGTCAGCCAAGGCGCGAGGCTGCTCAAAAATTTCCTTCTGCATGTAGTGGCGGTAAGGGCCGAGTTCTGCTGCACCGCTGTGTGCCAACACGGTTTTAACCTCGCGCGTCACGCGCTGGCCTTGGCCGTTCACTACCCAGTATTTGCCAAGCTGCAAGTCAACGCTGTCGCCCTCTTCCAGATACACAATTTGATCGGACACGCCAGCCAAGGCCATGGCGTCACTGGCCAAGAAAAAATCATGCGCATCGTCTGCACTGCCAACACCCAAAATCAATGGCGAGCCAAAGCGTGCACCCACCACGCGCTGGGGCTCATCTTTGTGAAATGCCGCAATGGCGTAGGCGCCTTGCAGTTGCACCACAGTGGCTTGCAAGGCTTCAAACAAGTCGCCGTCGTACAGCGAGTCCATCAAATGCACAATGACTTCGGTGTCGGTTTGGCTGGCAAACACATAGCCTTTGGCTTGCAAGGCTTCACGCAGCTCATCGTGGTTTTCAATGATGCCGTTGTGCACCAAGGCAATGCGCCCAGGGCGGTCTGGCACATCGGCGCTGGCGTCAACGCCTGGGCCGTGGCTGAAGTGTGGGTGCGCGTTGTGCACAGCAGGCGCGCCGTGTGTGGCCCAGCGCGTGTGCGCAATGCCAGTACCGCCGCTCATGGACGTTTGCGTCACTTGTTGCAACAAGTCGGCCACGCGCGAGGTGCTGCGGCTGCGCGTCAACCCACCTGCGTGTACCGCCACGCCACATGAGTCATAACCACGGTACTCGAGGCGCTGCAAACCTTGGACGAGGATGGGGACGATGTTGCGGCCG
>CALBWZ010000316.1 GCA_937893415.1 uncultured Comamonadaceae bacterium
GTGAGGCGGGCGCAGGCAGGTTGCAGGTAAACCCTACAAGTATAGCCATATTCACTAGCGAAATAGGCCTGTTGAAACCTCTAATGCGGTGGATGTGTTCATGTAACAGTACCCACCGACAACTGTGTGTTGACCAACTTAAACAACCGGGTATTGTGCTGCTGCGCTGGCATGCATACAAACTGCCGCTGCAGCAGCCACATTGAGCGACTCCTCACCACCGGGCTGAATAACTCGAATGTGGTGCTGAACCATGTCCTCGATTGCCCTACTGACACCCTGTCCTTCGTGGCCCATTACCCAAGCGCAAGGCCATGGCAACGATTTTTGATGCAACCACTCACCTTGATGGCTGCTGGTCAAGAGCAACGGCACAGTGAGCTTGGACAAGTCGTCCGGGTCTAAACCTTCAACCATATTTAGGGAAAAATGTGCCCCCATACCAGCACGTAGTACCTTCGGCGACCACAGAGCCACACTCCCCTTGATAGCCAACACCTGCGAAAACCCCATGGCCGCAGCGGTGCGAATAATCGACCCCAAGTTACCAGGGTCTTGAACGCGGTCAACAATCACTGTGGGCACTGCAACCTGCACATGGCGTGCATGGGCAGGCGACAAATCAAATATAGCGCCCATCCCAGTCCATGACTCCAGCCCACTGAGATCAGCCCACAATTTATCGCTCATGATAATTTGATGCTTGGCAGCGTTGGCGCATCGCATGGTGGCCTGGGCGTGCAAATCGTGGCCTTCGGTTGTCTGCAAGCACCGTTGCCAAGCCTGTTGACTCCATACAAAAACGCGGGGCGCAAAACCTGCACCGTGCGCCGCACGGCAGAGGTGGTCGCCCTCTAGCCACACGGTATTGGTTTTTTTGTAAGCTGAGCCATCTCGCTGCAAGGCACGTATGTGCTTAACCACCACATTGTCAGTCGATGCAACGGGCGTGGGTTGGTCATGTGGCAAGGTCGTCATGCGAGCACCTGCCCAGTTGCTGCAGCGTGCAATAACATGACAGGAGAGAAGCTGCGCCTGTGGTACTCACACGCACCGACCATCCGCAGCGCATCAAGGTGGGCCTTGGTGCCGTACCCTTTGTGCGAGACAAAACCGTACTGTGGCAACTGCTCATGCAAATCGCACATGTAGTGGTCGCGTGTAACTTTAGCCAAAATAGAAGCTGCCGCAATGCAATTGACGCGGGCATCGCCTTGCACAATGGCCTCAGCCATGACGTCTAACGTTGGAATTTTGTTACCGTCGATGAGGGCTTTTGCTGGCTTTAAGCGCAAACCAGCAACGGCTCGCTGCATCGCCAGCATGGTAGCTTGCAGAATATTGATCTCATCAATTTCTTGCACACTGGCTTGGGCAATAGAAAAACACAAGGCCTTGGCCTTGATTTCTAAAAACAACTGCTCACGCCTGCGCTCAGTGAGCTTTTTAGAATCGTTCAATCCAGCAATGGGGTTGAGGTCATCCAATATAACCGCAGCGGCAACCACAGGCCCAGCAAGTGGACCGCGACCCGCCTCGTCAACACCCGCTACCAGACCAGGTGGATCCCACAGCAAGGCCCCTTGTCGACAGGTCGGTGCAGGTGGCGTCGAGCGTATAGCTGTTTTTTTTGTGGCCATCTGGCGTTCAGACTTGGTCTGAGGCATTGGCGATGCGCTGTATGGCCTCGCTGGCAATGACAGGTGTGTTCATACGCAAACTGTTGTGCACCTCAGCAAAGCGAGTTCGAACATGGTCATAGGCAATCGGGTTGTCAAGCCAAGCCAACGTTTTTTCGGCCAAGCTGGCTGGCGAGGCTTGGTCTTGCAACAACTCAGGCACTACAAAACTTTGGGCCAGAATATTGGGCAGACCGACCCAAGGTTGCAGGCGTTTACGTTTCATAATTTGCCAACTCAGCTGTGGCATGCGGTAGGCGATGACCATAGGGCGCTTGCTTAACGCTGCCTCTAACGTTGCAGTGCCGCTAGCGATGAGCGTCACGTCACACGCCGCCAAAGCGACGTGCGACTGGCCATCCAGCACGTGCAGCCAATCCACATCGGTCAGGCCTGCACGCGCCACCATGGACTGTACTTGGGCCATCATGGCAGGCGCGACTGGCAATATAAACAACAAGTCACTGCGGGCTTGGTGCATCAACCTAGCGGCTTGAAGAAACTGCGGTGCGAGTTGGGCAATTTCAGACTGGCGACTACCCGGCAACAACGCAACCACTGGTTTACC
Organism: uncultured Comamonadaceae bacterium; assembly: GCA_937893415.1. Lineage (GTDB taxonomy): Bacteria > Pseudomonadota > Gammaproteobacteria > Burkholderiales > Burkholderiaceae_C > RS62. The sequence goes on from CALBWZ010000316.1 coordinate 2,248, forward strand.
GGCAGGCAGGTTCAGCTTCAACCGTGCACCGACTTGATCAGGCTCCATGGGCATGATGTCGGCCAGTGGGTGTCCTACAAAGGTAGACGCCACGCCAGCTTGCTCATAAATAGCAGGCTCAAACGGAAAAATACACAGCACGTGGTCACACGCTTGTTTGATTTTTTCTAATCGGGCCGGTCGCCATGCCCAAATAGAAGGACTTACAAAATGAACCGTCTTGATCCCTTTGGAGCGCAACTGTAACTCCAAGTCAAGGTTGAAGTCTGGCGCATCAACCCCTATAAACATAGCGGGCTTGTCGGCTAGCAACATCGTGGCCAGTTGCTTGCGAATACCCACGATGCGGCGGTAATGCCTTAACACCTCAACATAACCACGCACAGCCAATTCTTGGTAAGAACGCCATGCCTCAAAGCCTTGAGCTTGCATCAATGGCCCGCCGATACCATAGGCCTGATGTGCTACCTGTTGACTGTTGAGTCCACCCAGCAACAAGCCCGCCAATAAGTCACCAGACGACTCACCAGCGGCCATCGCAATGCGAAAGGCATGTGATGCTTGGGATTCTGTGTGGCTTAAGGATTGCATATCATCAAAAACAGTGCTCAACGCACAATCCCACGCTTGTCGCTAG
>CALBWZ010000317.1 GCA_937893415.1 uncultured Comamonadaceae bacterium
GCAACTCATCTCTAACGCCGCTGTCTAGCACGCGGTCAGCTTCGTCCAGCACCACGTGGCGCAGCATGTGCAAGGCCACACCGCCGTTGTCGATTAAGTCCAGCAAGCGTCCTGGTGTGGCCACCAGCACAGAGGCGCCTGCACGCAAACCCATGAGTTGTGTGTTGATAGATGCCCCGCCAACAGCGGTCACAACGCGCAGCGGGGTGGTGTGTCGTATGCGCACGGTTTTAATGAGGTCAACCAAGGCGTGGCTGACCTGTTGTGCCAATTCCCGTGTGGGCACCAGTACCACTGCATACACACCACCGCCAATCTCTGGCAGTGGGACGTGGTGAAGCGGTTGCAACAACGACAGGCCAAACGCCAAGGTTTTGCCCGACCCAGTTGGGGCCAGGCCAATGCCGTCGTTTGCTGCAAAGTGCGCAGGGATAACACGGCGCTGCACCGGCGTAGCCGATTCAAACCCCAGCGTTGTCAGCGCCTCTAGCCACATGGGCTCTAGCCCTAAAGCTTTAAAAGACATAACGGTATAAACCTTAAATATTAGGGTCAGATCCTAATTAAATTGTTTGTTGCAGGGCCAATTAGGCAGTTAATTGGGTTCTGACCCCAATTAATTGGCTGCTATGGCTTCGGCTAGTTTGATGCCGTCGACGGCGGCTGATAGGATGCCGCCGGCGTAGCCTGCGCCTTCACCACCAGGGTATAGGCCACGCACGGTGGGGCTTTGTAGTTGCTCGTCTCTGTCTATGCGCAGGGGCGAAGATGTTCGCGTTTCTAGGCCGGTCATGATGGCGTCCGCCATGTCAAAACCTTTGATTTTTTTACCGAAAGCGGGCAGGGCTTCACGCATGGCGGTGACGGCAAATGCGGGCAGTATGTCGGCCAAGTTAACCAATTTGACGCCGGGCTGGTAGCTTGGCGTCACGCTGCCCAGCGAGGTGCTGGCGGTGTTGGCCAAGAAGTCAGCCACGCGTTGGGCGGGTGCGCAGTAGTCGTGCCCACCAGCGGCAAAGGCGTTGCGCTCAAGTTCTCGTTGCAGCACGATGGCGGTGAGCGGGTGCGGGTTGGCTGCAGCCGCGAGCCTAGCTTGTGCGTCTTCAAACAATGTTGCCCCTAGCGTGTCACCAAAGGAGGCCATCCAAGCCGCTTGCGTCATGGGTGCGTCAGCGGGGGTGATGTCCACCACAATGCCGGCGTTGGCATTGCGCTCGTTGCGCGAGTATTGGCTCATGCCGTTGGTGACCAAGTGGCCAGGCTCTGAGGTGGCCGCCACCACAGTACCGCCTGGACACATGCAAAAGCTGTACACCGCGCGTCCGTTGCTGGCGTGGTGCACCAGTTTGTAGTCGGCCGCACCCAACAAGGGGTGGCCTGCGTGTCTGCCCCAGCGAGACGCGTCTATGACGCTTTGCGGGTGCTCAATCCGCACACCAATTGACAGGGGTTTGGCGTGCATGGCCACACCTTGTTGGTACAGCACGGCAAAGGTGTCGCGCGCACTGTGACCCAAGGCCATGACCACGTGTTGGCTGGCTAGATCGTAGGTGCTGCCATCTGCCAGAACGGACACACGCACACCGCGAACACGCTGGTGTTCGTCAAGCAGCAGCTCGTCAACTTGCTGGCCAAAACGAATGTCGCCGCCCAAATCTGTAATGGTTTGGCGCATGTGCTCTACCACTTTGACGAGTTTGAAGGTGCCTATGTGGGGGTGGGCTTCATACAAAATGTCGGCGGGCGCGCCCGCGGCTACAAACTCGTTCATGACCTTGCGTCCTAAAAAGCGCGGGTCTTTAATTTGGCTGTAGAGCTTACCGTCAGAGAACAAGCCTGCGCCGCCTTCGCCAAACTGTACGTTGCTGTAAGGGTTGAGTGTGTTGTGTCGCCACAGTCCCCAGGTGTCTTTGGTTCGCTGGCGCACGTTTTGCCCTCGCTCTAAGACTATGGGCTTGAGTCCCATTTGCGCCAATACCAATGCAGCAAACAGGCCGCACGGTCCAAAACCCACCACGACGGGGCGCGGCATGTTTAAACGCGCAGGTGTCAAAACAGGTGGGTACCAACCCATGTCTGGCGTGGCTTTAATGTGTGGGTGGGGTGTGCACAGTGCCAGCACATCGCCTTCTTGCTCGGTATCAACCAGCGCAAGGTCAACGATGTAGACGGCTTGCAAGCGGGCTTTGCGCGCATCAAAGCTGCGTTTGAAGACGTGTAGGCTGGCAATGTCGTTAGCGGCGATGCCCAGCGCCGTGGCTGCAAGTTCTGTGAGTTTGGCCGTGGGATGGCCGACAGGCGCACGGTCGGCGTCTGTTTCTGTAGGGGCGTCTGCGGCCCGTCTGTGGTCGACGGGCACGTCTTCTAGGCCGAGCTTGAGCTCAGACAAGCGAATCATGATGGGGTTCCTGTGGGGGCTTGTGGTTATCAAGCAAAGGGAAGCGACAGGCAATGGGCTCTGAGTCATTGCAAAGAGGTTATTATCGTCTGCGTGAAGCCAGCTAGGTCGTCGCTGGTGCATAAGCCGAAAGGCTGCACTGGAGGAACGTCCGGACTGCATAGGATAGCGTAGCAGGTAACACCTGCGCACCGACCGCCTGCAAGGGCCTAAGGTGACGATTAGAGCAACAGAGACGAGCCGCTTTAGTGCGGGTGAAACGGGCAATCTCTACGCGCAGCAATACCAAATAGGCCAACACGCACAACCTTGTGTTGTGCAAGCTGTGATCCGCAGATTGTTGGCGGGTAGGTAGCACCGAGCCGCTTGGGCGACCAGCGGCCCAGATGAATGGCGACCAGGGTGGTGTTACAACCACTTCACAAAATCCGGCGTATCGGCTGGCTTCACACTTTTTCTTTGCATCGAAAATGCCTGGCCTTCCTAAGCCTAAGCCGACGCTGTTTGCATGCGGTTTAGCCAGTCGATGAATCTCTCAGGTGCTCTATGTGAGCACGCATGGAATGCTTGGCCAACGGCCACAGCGCCGTGGGTGTGTCGTCATACGCCATGGCCACCCAGTCATCCTCGTTACCTTGTGGGGTGTGCGCCATGGCGGCGGCTACTTTGGCTTCGCGGCGCAGGCGATGCGCTGTCAATGCCGCGATCTGTGCGACGGCTTGGTCCAGTACATAGCCGTGTGCTGGCAATATAAATGACTCGCTGGCGCTGCACAGCGCGCTTAGTTTGTCTAGGGAGTGCAGGTAATCACCCATGTGGCCATCAGGTGGACTGATGATGGTGGTGCTGCCATTGAGTATGTGATCGCCGGCAAACAACAAGCCGTCCTCTTCTAACCAGAGACAAATGTGGTTGGCCGTATGCCCCGGGGTGTAGACCACTTGCATGCGGTGGGTGTGCGTATCGCCCGTTAGCTCAATCCACTCACCATCCCCCAGTACACGTTGAGGCGCAAATACGCTGTCTGGTCTAGAGTGTGGCCCGCTGGCTACGCCAGCAATGGCAGGCGGTGTGGCGCACAGTTGCTGTAACAGTGGCGCGCCTGGTGAGTGGTCAGGGTGGGAGTGGGTGCACACAATGAGTCGTATGTCACCCGCACAAGCGTCAAATAACCGCTGCTGGTGCGCGGCATCCGCTGGGCCTGGGTCAATCACGATGTAGCCGGTGTCTGGCGTGCCCACGGTGTAGCTGTTGGTGCCTGGCCCTGTCATCATGCCGGCGTTGGGCGCGGTCAGGCGTTGCACGTTGCGCAGCAGCGCAACTGGCGTGTCGTGCTGCCACTTGAGTTCATGCACTATCTGACCGTGCGGAGAGACCAAGGCCAACTCACCAAAAGGCTGCTCGTGCTCCATGTGGCGAGTTTCTTTGCCGTTGAGCAGCCCGGCGCGTGGGCAGCTGGTAAACAAGGGTTGCTCGCTGTGACAGGTCTCCAGCAGCTGCGCCACGCTGTCAAAATCTTGCAGTTTGTCTAGCGTGCGAATAGTTGGAAAAATGATGAAAAAATTACCAGCCTTGAAGCGTTGCAAAGCCTCGCTTGGGCGCACCCACACCGGTTCAAACTGCTCAGATTCATCGGCCACTGGCGTTTGGTTGGGCGGCATACGGGCCACCAAAAAAGGCACGTCATAGCGCTTTGGTAAGTCGCGGTCGGTGATCCAGCGTGCAAACATAAACACGGTGTCGCCACGCAATTGCCAGCCCAGCGCTTGGGTTTGGGCATAAAAGTCGCCTGAGCGATCCATGGCTGCGACATCAGCACTGGTAGCCCAAACGCCTTGTGCATTGGTGGCCAGCAGCACGCCCAACTCTTCAAAGCTTTCGCGTACGGCGGCCAATGCTGCGGTTTGCAAAGTTGAGTTTTGGGTGGCGCGGTATCGGCTGTGGTTGTGCGGTTGGCCATCTGCCGGGTCTATATGCCCACCAGGAAAGACATAAGCGCCGGGGGCAAAGCTGGCGGTCATAGATCGACGCGTCATCAATACCTCTATGCCAAGCTCGCCGTCGCGCACCAACATGACGGTGGCAGCGGGTTTGGCAACGGGGATGTCGCGTGTGGGGTGGAGTTGCATGTGTAAGCGTGGCATATGTAGATTGTGCAACGCATGGAAAGGCTTGGCGTTGTACTTGGTGACAGTCGATAATGTGGCCATGCACATCAAGTTCACAAAAATGCAAGGCGCTGGTAACGACTTTGTCGTGCTGGACGAAACACAGGGCGAGTTGGGTTTGAACAAGGCCCAATACCGGTGGCTGGCTGATCGCCATTTTGGTGTGGGTGCCGATCAAATTTTGTCGGTTCGTCCACCCAGCTCTGCTGAGGTTGATTTCAACTACGTGATCCACAACGCCGATGGCGGCGAGGTGGAAAACTGTGGCAACGGCGCCAGGTGTTTTGTACGTTACGTGCGCAGCCACGGGTTAACCGATAAATCAACCATACGCGTGCAATTGCCGAAGGGCCAAATTGAGCTGAGTGAAAACGCGCAGCAGTTGGTGCGTGTGGATATGGGCAAGCCCAGTTTTGACATGGCCGATGTTGGCTTTGAGGCCCGTGACCTAAGTCCACAACCGGTGGGCAGTTGGCAGGCTTGGCACCTAGATGCCACTGGTGGCGCGCAGCGACAGGCGGCTGCAGGCGTGGTGTGGCCTGCCATCATGCAGCTTGGCGTGGTGTCAATGGGCAACCCACACGCCGTTCAAGTGGTTGACGATACCGAGCTGTCACCCGTTCACGCCTGGGGCCCGTGGCTGGAGTCTCACCCACGTTTTACACGCCGTGTGAACGCTGGATTTATGCAAGTTGTAGAGCGCAACCGTATCAAATTGCGCGTCTATGAGCGCGGTGCAGGTGAGACATTGGCCTGTGGCACTGGCGCATGTGCCGCCGTGGTGGCTGGCATACGTTGGGGATTGTTAGATGCGAGCGTGCAGGCGCACACCCGAGGCGGCGACCTGCTCATAGAGTGGGCTGGTTTGGGCCACGCGGTATTTATGACTGGCCCCGCGACGACTGTCTTTGAAGGTGCCGTTGATGTGCCTGACCTTGCCTGAGTCACTCGATCTGCACGTTAGACTGGTTTTCATTCAATAAATTTGCGCACACCTTAGCGATTAAACGTATGACCGACAACACACTGCCCCCAATTACCGAAGATGACATTGCCGAGTATTTGACCCATACGCCGGACTTCTTTGAGCGCCACGCCGACATGCTGGCTGGCGTGCAACTGACCAGCCCACACAGCCACCGCGCCATTAGCCTGCAAGAGCGCCAAGCCGAGATGTTGAGAGGCAAGGTGCGCGACCTTGAGCTCAAAGCTGCAGAGATGATTCGTTATGGCAAACACAACGTGGACATAGCCGACAAGCTGCAAGACTGGACAGTGGCCTTGCTGAGGGCGCGCGACGCCGAGGACTTGGTGCGTGTGGTAACCACCGAGTTGGCTGCTATTTACAACATGCCTCAAACAGCACTGCGCTTATGGGGTGTCGACAGTGCGTTCGTCAGCAACGACTTTGCCGCAGCGGTGGAGACAGCAGTCAAAGACTACGCCAATGATTTGGTGCAGTCTTACTGCGGCGTGCGTCGCGAATTGCCGTTGCTGAACTGGTTGGCCGATGGCGATGCGGTGAGGTCCATGGCGGTGGTGCCGCTGCGCTCAGGTGAGCAAGTGTTTGGTTTGCTGGTGCTGGCGTCTGACGATGAGGCACGGTTTACCGCCGATATGGGTACCTTGTTTTTAGAGCGTATAAGCGCCCAGGCCAGTTCGGCTTTAAGCCGCTTGCTGCCCTAACGCATGACCGTCATGAGTGCGCATATACAAGCTTACTTAGACTATGTGCGGTTTGAAAAACGCCTAAGTGAGCGAACGTACACGCTGTACCACGATGACTTACTGATTTTGCAACGCATGTTGAACACCATGTTTGTGCACGAGGCCGATGGGTTTGACGTGCTTGGTGTGCAACCCATGCACATTCGCCGTCTGGTGGCCAGCCTGAACAGCCAAGGCCGCAACGGCACTGGGATTGCCCGCATGTTGTCGAGTTGGCGGGGTTTTTATAAGTGGGCAGGACAGCACAAGTTAGTGGGTAGCAACCCAGTGCAGGACATTCGAGCGCCCAAAACAGCCAAGCCCTTGCCCAAAGCATTGAGCGTGGACGACGCGGTGCAACTCGCCTCTTTCAACAACCTGCAAGCTGACCCGGCTTTAGAGGCGCGGGATGTGGCGATGGTCGAGCTGCTATACGGCAGCGGCTTGCGGCTGAGCGAGCTATTGGGCTTGGACGTGCAAGCCAGCCAAGGCGCGCGGGGTTGGGTTGACATGCGCGCAGGTGAGGCCCAGGTGTTAGGTAAAGGCGGCAAGTGGCGCAGTGTGCCGGTGGGGGCCAAGGCCGCCGCTGCCTTGCAAGCTTGGCTGGCCATACGCCTGCAATGGGTCAAGCCCGGACAGGCAAGCAAGGCGCAGAGCGAACCAACCAAACGCAGCGCCTACGACCAGTCCACCCCACAAGCGGCTGTATTTGTGAACCAGCGTGGCCAGCGCTTGAGCCCTCAGCATGTACGGGTGTGTTTGCGCAAACGTGCGGTACTGGCAGGTACGCCTACAGCTGTGCACCCGCACATGCTGCGCCACTCGTTTGCCAGCCATGTGCTGCAGTCCAGCGGTGATTTACGCGGCGTACAAGAGCTCCTTGGCCACGCCAATATCAGCACCACCCAGGTGTACACGAGGCTGGACTTTCAGCATCTCGCGGTTATTTACGACCAAGCGCACCCCAAAGCTAAAAAAAACTCGTAGCAATTGCGCAATGTTAGATACGGTTGTCTAAAAACACCTAACATTGGTATGCAATGTAGTGCGAGGTCATCAGATAGGCTGCTGACGGGTTCACTTGTAGGAGAAACAAGCTGTGAAACACATGATTCAGTCCGTATTACTAGCTCTGAGCTTGGCTTTGGGTTGTGGCGCAAGCGCCCAAGCCGATGAGCCCGTCAAAGTGGTGTACCACATGACCGATGGGGTTGAGCAGGCCGCCCGCGGTTTGCAAAACATTAAAAACCATTTGGCGGCTGATTCCAGCGCCAAAATTGTGGTGGTTGGTCACGGCAAAGGCATTGACTTTATGTTGATGGACGCCCAAACACCAAAAGGTGGCAAGTTCGAAGGCTTGGTCTCTGGCTTGGCCGCACAAGGTGTGGAGTTTCGTGCGTGCAACAACACCTTGGTAGGGCGCAAAATTGACCCGGGTTTGTTGCTGTTGGAAGTCAAAGTGGTTCCCTCGGGTGTGGCCGAAGTGGCGCGTATACAAGCCAAAGAGGGTTATGTATATCTCAAGCCTTAAGCCAAGCCGCTAGCGCCACAGAAGATTGGGTGCACTTGGTGCCGTGGCAGCCAGGGTCTACCTGGTTGCGTTGACTCATAAAAAGCCACTGCGCTAACTTTCGCGAGGTGGCTTTTTTGTGGTCACAACAGAGGCTGTGCACAATGCACTACACTTTGTGCCCTTGAATGCCAGCTTAAAAAAAATGGGTCACGTATTGAAATGGCACATGTGCGCCCCATTTAGACTTGGTTGTTTCAGCGCACTTATACATTGAGGTTGTTATGTCTTTAATCCCCGCTACAATTTTGACCGGCTTCTTGGGCTCAGGTAAAACAACGCTGCTCAAGCGCGTGCTCAGTGAGGCGCATGGCCAAAAAATCGCGGTGATCGAAAACGAGTTTGGTGAAGAAAATATCGACAACGAGATTTTGGTAAGTGACACCACGGAGAACATCATTCAAATGAGCAATGGATGTGTGTGTTGCACCATCCGTGAAGACCTGCGAACCACACTGCAGGACCTGGCCGAAAAGCGGCGCAAGGGCGAACTTGACTTTGACCGCATTATTATCGAAACCACAGGTTTGGCCGACCCCGGCCCTGTGGCTCAAACCTTTTTCATGGACGATGAAATTGCTGAGCAGTACTTGTTGGACGCTGTGGTGACTTTGGTGGACGCCAAACACGCTGCGCAGCAATTTAACGACCGTCAAGAGGCACGCCGCCAAGTCGGTTTTGCTGACCAAATCTTTATCAGCAAGGCCGATTTGGTCAGCGCTGAAGAGGTGGATGCGTTGGTGCACCGACTTAAACACATGAATCCACGCGCGCCCATGCGCACGGCTAACTTTGGTGATGTAAAACTCTCAGAAGTGCTTGACCTGCGGGGTTTCAACCTCAATGCCAAGCTAGACATTGATCCAGATTTCTTAAAAGAAGATGATCACACTGGTCATAAACATGGGCATGACCACGCGCATGAGCATGAGCACAGCGAAAATTGCAACCATGCCTCACACGACCAAGACAGCCATGGACACCATCACCACCATGACGACGATGTAAAGAGCTTTGTGTACCGTTCAAAGCGCGCCTTTGACCCAGCCAAGTTGGAAGACTTTTTGGGCAGCATTGTGAATGTTTATGGTCCGCGTATGTTGCGTTATAAAGGTGTGCTGAATATGAAGGGCACCTCGCGAAAAGTTATTTTTCAAGGCGTGCACCAACTCATGGGCAGCGACCTAGGCCCTGAGTGGGCCATGGGGGAGCAGCGCGAAAGCAAAATGGTGTTTATTGGCATCGATTTACCTAAAGATATTTTGATTCAAGGCCTTGATCAATCCTTGATTTAGACCAGTTGACAAGCCCAGACATGGACTTTGGCCAAATAAAGGGCAAACCCTTAATAGTCACTGTCACATAAAACGGGTATAACAACGCCTGCGCAATTGAGCAGCAAACTGACCCTAGGAGACCGACTGTGAAGCCTGGTAAGAACAATAAAGCCGTGCTGGTAGCCGTTAAAAGCAAAGCAAGCCCACCTGCAAAAAAAGCATTGAAGCTGCCTGCCAAGCCTGCCATGGTTGCTAAAAAGCCAGCAGTAAAGCCTGTTGTTAAAAAAACCGTGGTTCAACCATCGGCCAAACGAACAGCCAAAACAGCGGTCGCAAAAAAGCCAGTTGCAGTCAAGAAGCTTGTACCTGTTAAAAAAGCTGCAGCCAAGCCCGCGGTGAAGTCTCCCTTAAAGCTTGCGCCTGTCAGAGCGGTTGCCAAAAAACCGGCACCTGTCAAAGTCGCCAAGTCTGTTGTTAAGACCCCCATTAAAGTCCCGACCAAAGTCGGCGCCAAGGCGCCCGCCAAAGCACCGGCTAAGGCCGTTATTAAAGCCCCCGCAAAAGCGGTAGTTAAACCGGTGGCTAAACCCGCCGTAAAGACTGCTGCCAAAGCGCCAGTCTCACCACCAGCGAAAGCTGCAGAGCCAGTTGCCAAGAAGACAAGTACCAAAGTGATTACAAAAATGCCGGAAGGCAAAACTGGACGCAAGCGCCCCAGTAGCAAGCCCATCGCGCCCAGCATGACCGAAGCCGAAATGACCCCTTCGCATGACCCTAGCGCGGTCAAGGCCACATTTATTTCAGATCAAAAACCCACCATGAACATGCCGGTCTATGTGCCCATAAAAAGAGACCCTAAGCGTGCCAACAACTGGAAAACACTTGCGTTAGACCAGCTGACCGATGCCGATATGTTGGCAATGGCAGAGTCTGAGTACATGAACAAAGTACAGATGGCGTATTTCCGCTCCAAACTGGCAACACTTAAGCAAGATATTTTGACCAGTGCGTCCGAGACAACTGAGCATTTGCGTGAAGACACAGTGGTGGTACCCGACCCCACCGACCGTGCCACGATTGAAGAGGAGCACGCACTTGAGTTGCGCACGCGCGACCGTGAGCGCAAGCTGCTGAAGAAAATTGAGCAGTCCATCATGCGTATTGATGCCGATGACTATGGTTTCTGTGATGAGACAGGAGAAGCCATTGGCGTTGGTCGCCTGCTGGCCCGCCCAACAGCCAACTTGTCTCTTGAAGCCCAACAACGCCGCGAGCTCAAGCAAAAAATGTTCGGTGACTAAACACATTAAAAGCAAACCACGCTGCGACCACCGCCCACATTACCCTAGTTAATATTTAGGGCCCATGTGGGCATTTTTTTGCGTGGGTGGTACCTCAATCCTTTCTGAGCCCACCGCCGTGGGCGTTGACTCTGACCACGTCTTGGCACGGGCTTGGGCTTTCACAAACGCGTTTGAAACGCCAACCAATGTCCCGTTTCTCTGAATGTGACGCCAGGCCAACGCGCGCCTGTGTGAAGCGGTTTGGCTCATTGTGTGCGACCCGTTAGCCTCTGATGCTGTCAAGCGGTGCGTGCGTTGATGGTGGCAACCATGTCATTTAAGTGCTTGCATAAAAAACCCTAAAAAATCCTGACAACTCACTTGCATTGCAATTTGTAAGTCGTTCTTTTTTATACACTTTTAATTTTGTAAAACTGCTACGCTTGTCGTGTAAGTCATTGATTCTATTGAAAAAAACTTACTGGAAGACTTGCATGTCAGTAAATTCCTGATAAAGTGTCAAAAAGTGCAATTTAGTGGTGAAAAGTGTTTTTTAAGGATTAATCACGGTGTTTCAAGGGGCCTCTTCTCTCAATCTCGATGCCAAGGGGCGGCTGTCAGTGCCGACCCGGTATCGCGACGCGTTGCAAAGCGACGCGCAGGGCTGTCTCACAGTTACGAAGCACCCGCATGGTTGTTTGATGATTTTCCCACGTCCTGCTTGGGAAGGGTTCCGCACCCGCATTGCCGCGCTGCCTATGCAGGCGCAGTGGTGGAAGCGTATTTTCTTGGGCAACGCCTCTGATGTGGAAATGGACAGCACGTCGCGTGTACTTATCTCACCAGAGTTACGCGCCGCATCTGGTATCGAAAAAGATGTGATGTTGTTGGGTATGGGTAGTTACTTTGAATTGTGGGATGGGGGTGCTTACGCGGCGCAAGAAGCCCAAGCAATGCAAGGCGATATGCCCGATGTATTTAAAGACTTTTCCTTTTAAGGCCCTTGGGTGAATACGCAATGGTCGCACGATACCGTCTTACTGGAAGAGGCTGTAGAGGCCTTACACATCCAGCCAAGCGGGCGCTACATAGACGCCACGTTTGGACGAGGCGGGCACTCAAACCTCATTCTTAAACACTTGGGCAAGCAAGGCAGCTTGTTAGGTGTAGACCGCGATCCACAAGCCGTGGCGCACGCACAGACCTGGACAGACGAGCGCTTTGCGATTCGTCACCAAGCATTTCACACCATTGCAGATTTGCCAGAAGCGAGCGTGGATGGATTGCTAATGGACTTGGGTGTGAGCTCGCCACAGTTGGACGATGCAGCGCGTGGTTTTTCATTTCGAAGAGACGGCCCGCTGGATATGCGCATGGACACGACGCGTGGCATGAGCGTTGCTGAGTGGCTAAAAGATGCCGCACTGGCTGACATAACGGAGGTGATTCGTGAATATGGCGAAGAACGGTTTGCTGTACAGATTGCAAATGCGATTGATCGCTGCCGACAGGAGCGGGGCGTTATTCGAACCACCCTCGAACTGGCCCAGGTCGTGGCTAGCGCGGTCAAAACCCGCGAGCCGGGCAAGGATCCTGCAACGCGGACATTTCAGGCTTTTCGGATTTTTATCAACGCCGAGCTTGAGGAGTTGCAACAAGCGCTAGATGCCAGTCTGCGCTTATTAAAGCCCAACGGACGTCTTGTTGTGATCAGCTTTCACTCGCTAGAAGACCGCATAGTGAAGCAGTTCATCGTCAAGCATTCGCGTGAAGTGGTGGACAGGCGCGCCTTGTTTGCAACCCCGCCGCCGCTGAGACTGGTGGCTTTAGGTCGGGTGAGAGCCAGCGCGGCCGAGGTTGCTGGCAACCCGCGCTCACGCAGCGCTGTGATGCGTGTAGCCAAGCGAACTGAGGTGCCGCTGTGATGCGCGTCAATGCCCTATTGGTGGCGGCTATTTTGGCCACCGCTTTTACGCTCATCAACACCCAGTATCAATCACGTCGTTTGTACACACAAGTTGACCAGGCCGCGGCTATGGAGCGCCAGTTGGGTAGCGACTTTGAATCATTGCGTGTGCAGCGCCGCGGCGAAGTGGCACCAGGCCGCGTTCAGCGTATTGCCTCCACGCGCTTGGATATGCGGGCACCTGATCCATCAATCACGCAGTACGTTGTTCAAACACCAGCGCCACCTGCAGGTATGCAAGAGGATGGTCAGTGAGATCAAGTCGCCACACCATCGCCTTCAGCGCCAGTCCATTGCTGGCCAGTCGCACGCCAGTGTGGCGCAGCCGCTTTGTATTGGCTGTGCTGGCGCTAGCGTTTGTCACCTTGGCTGGGCGGGCGGTGTACGTACAGCTTCTTGGCAATGACTTTTTTCAAAAGCAAGGTGAGGCACGGTTTGCCCGCACCATTGAACTGCCACCGAGTCGCGGGCGCGTATTGGACCGCAACGGTTTGATATTGGCTAGCAGCGTGCCGGCATTTGGTGTTTGGGCAGACGGTGCTAAAGCGAATGACCCCAATATTGGTCAGTTGGCCAAGCTGTTGGGTATGAATAAAAATGCCGTAGCCGAGCACATCAAGCGTTCGGCTGATGGGTTTGTGTATCTCAAGCGTCAAGTAGACGAAGCCACGCGTGAGCGTATCAAGGCGTTGGGTATGGTGGGTGTGTCTGACACCAAGGAATACAAGCGTCTATACCCAGAGGGTGATGTCGCAGCCCACGTGGTGGGCTTTACCAGTATTGAAAACAAGGGGCTGGAGGGGGTGGAGTTGGCCTTTAATACGCAGCTGTCTGGTCATGCTGGATCGCGCCGCGTTATCAAAGACCGCATGGGCTCCATCATTGAAGACTTGCGCGACGTCATACCGCCGGTTAACGGGCAAGACGTGCAACTGTCCATAGACAGTAAAGTACAGTTTTTTGCATACGATCAACTGCGTACGGCTGTTGAGTTGCACAAGGCCAAGGGCGGCAGCGCAGTGGTGCTGGATGCTCAGAGTGGTGAAGTGCTGGCCATGGCCAATTACCCAAGCTACAACCCCAGCGACAGGCGTAATTTAACAGGCGAGTTGCTGCGCAACCGCACCATCACAGATACCTTTGAGCCAGGCTCGACCATGAAACCGTTCGTGGTGGCGCTGGCGCTTGAGCGAGGCGTGGTGACGCCCACCACGACCTATCAAACGGCGCCTGGCTATATCAATATTGGCCGGCACCGTATCAGCGACTCTCACGAGCACGGTGTGTTGAGCGTGACGGAGATTGTCGAAAAATCCAGCAACGTTGGCACTGTAAAAATTTCAATGGATTTGTCTGCACAAGCCATGTGGACCACCTTTACCCAAGTTGGTATTGGCCAAAAACCTGTGGTGCCTTTCCCTGGTGCGGCCAGTGGGCGGTTGCGTGGCTATGAGTCATGGCGACCAGTTGAAAAAGCCACCATGAGCTATGGCTATGGGTTATCGACATCGCTGTTTCAATTGGCGCGTGCTTACACCATCTTCGCAAGAAATGGTGACATGGCGCCGTTGACCATGATTAAAACCAACGGCGCTGTAACGGGTACGCCCGTATTCAGTCCAAAAGTGGCTGGGCAAATGCGCGACATGCTGGCCTTGGCGACAGGCGACGAAGGTACTGCGCCCAGAGCGCAAACCTTGGGCTACTCAGTGGCCGGAAAAACGGGAACGGCACGCAAGGTCGAAGGTAAAAGTTATGGCAAACAATACCGTGCATTCTTCGTAGGGTATGCACCGGCAGACAAGCCACGTGTGGTGGTTGCAGTGATGATTGACGAGCCGGGTAAAGGGCAGTTTTATGGCGGCATAGTGGCCGCACCTGTCTTTAGCCAAACCGTGCAAAACACCTTGCGAATTATGGGGTTGCAGCCCGACCAAGCGGTACGGCCCAACATCAATGCTGTTGGCACACAGGAGTCGTTTTGAGTACGACACACCGCCCAACATTTGACACGCCACAGGATGCTGTAGATTGGCTGCGCGCCAGCGGTGTCACCAACTTGTGCGGTGACAGCCGCCAGGTAGAGGCGGGGGATGAGTTTATTGCTTGGCCTGGCTACGCTGTTGATGCACGTGCATTTGTCCAAGCTGCGTTGATCAAGGGCGCCGTTGCGGTGTTGGTTGAAGCTCAGGGTGTAGAGGACAACCATAGCGCCTTGCCCACCAAGCTGTTGGGCGACAGCCGCATCGCCTTTGTTGGCAACTTAAAAGCGTTGTGTGGCGAGATTGCCGCTATTTTTTACGCGCAGCCTAGCCAAGACTTGAGTGTGGTGGCGATCACGGGCACCAATGGAAAAACATCCATCAGCTGGTGGTTGGCGCAAGCGTTGAGCGCGGCGGGCAGCGATTGCGCTGTGATGGGTACCTTGGGCGTTGGACGTCTGTCTGACTTGTCACAAACTGGCTTAACGACGCCAGACCCCATACGTGTTCAAAGCAGTTTGCGCTCGATGGCTGACAGCGGCGCTGTGGTCTGTGCCATGGAAGCGTCCAGCATTGGTCTAGAAGAAAAACGTTTGAATGGCACCGCGATACGCGTGGCTGTGTTTAGCAACTTGTCACAAGACCATTTGGATTACCACGGCTCAATGGCCAATTATTGGCAGGCTAAACAGGCCTTGTTCAAGTGGCCGGGCCTGAGGGCCGCAGTGCTCAATACAGATGACGCGCATGGTCGAGAGCTGTTGCAGACATTGCCTGCGCATGTGGCTGTATGGACGGTTGGTGTGTCGTCATCGGCTGATAGAAATATGGGCAGCCACAGCAACATACCTGGTGCAACAGCTGGCAGCGACAACAAGGTCAGTGCGGATATGGGTGCCAGGCTTCTAGCCTCAAACGTGCAAATAACTGCATCTGGCACGTCATTTGATGTCAGTGAGTACAGCGCAGCTGTCGTGGTGAACAACTACAGCTTTGATTTGCCCATCGCTGGCCTCTACAACGTAAGCAACATGCTGTGCGTGTTGGCCAGCATGCGCGCACTGGGCATAGAGTTGGCGAAAGCGGGTGCGGCATGCATAGGATTGCGGCCTGTGCCTGGGCGCATGGAGGCGGTCGATGCGGGTCGAAGCGATATCCAAGTTTGGGTTGATTACGCACACACGCCAGATGCAGTCGCTCAAGCCCTGCAGGCATTGCGGCCCTTGACGATTTACGGCAACAAGCGCTTGTGGTGTGTGTTGGGCTGCGGAGGTGATCGAGATACGAGCAAACGCGCGACTATGGCTGAGCAAGCAGTGGACCATGCTGACGCAGTCATATTTACCAGCGACAACCCTCGCAGCGAAGACCCGCATAGCATTGTTGAACAACTCATGGCCGCGGCGCTGGCACATGACCAAGCGCCTAGCAAAATTGTGCTGCAGCAAGTTGAGCGCGCACAAGCGATTGCAATGGCTGTTGCAACAGCCAGCCCGGGCGATGTGATTTTGATTGCTGGCAAGGGGCATGAAAATTACCAAGAAATAGGTGGCGTGCGCATTCCGTTTTCTGATGTGCAAGTGGCCAGCGCCGCGTTGCGGACCTTGCGTGGGAGCACATCGCTATGAGCATGTTGCGCTTCAACCACCCAGTAGCCCTGTTGGCACAGCTGCCCCATGCTCAAGTGCACGGTGAGGCGGTTATTGCCGCTTGGTTGTTGCGTGTTGGTGATGATGAGAATGAATGTGCGCGCGTGCACAGCGACACGCGCAGCCTTCAAAGTGAGGATTGCTTTGTGGCTATTCAAGGCGAGCGTTTTGATGCAAATACTTTACTGCCGCAAGCCAGCGCTGCAGGCGTTGGTGTTGCTTTGGCCAGCAGTGGCTTGGCTGGCGCGAATCTAGCTGGCGTCCAAGTGCCGGATACGCGTATCGCGCTTGGCCAATGGGCTGCCGCTTGGCGAAATACATTGCACTTACCTGTGATTGCCGTTGCTGGGAGCAACGGCAAAACCACCGTGACGCAAATGGTGGCCTCTATATTGCGTGCTGCGCAAGGTAAGCGGTCGCTCGCTACAGCTGGTAACTTCAACAACGACATTGGTGTGCCGCTAACGCTGTTGCGCTTGCGCCGCCACCACAACTGCGCCGTGGTTGAGCTGGGTATGAATCACCCTGGAGAAATTGCAGGTTTGGCCGCTATGGTGCAGCCGTCAGTGGCGTTGGTGAACAATGCGCAGCGCGAGCACTTGGAGTTCATGCACAGCGTTGATGCGGTAGCGCAAGAAAACGCAGCCGTGTTTAAGGCCTTAACCGCACACGGCGCAGCGGTCTTTCCGCACGATGATGCGTAC
>CALBWZ010000318.1 GCA_937893415.1 uncultured Comamonadaceae bacterium
GACTGATAGAAGTTCCGCCGCATAAAAGCGCAGTGGTTTGTCGCACAATACATATCCAGCCCTATCAGCCCACTCATTCATAGCCACATACATTGTTTACATCCCTAGCAGCCAGCCGCCAGCCCGGCACGTCTCCTGACAACCGCATGACCTCGCATGAGCGCCGCGCCACAGCGTCGTTGACGGCAGTTTTTGCGTTGCGTATGTTGGGCTTGTTTCTGGTGCTTCCCGTCTTTGCTTTAGAGGCGGCAAGGTACCCTGGCGGTCTAGATGCGGCGCGGGTAGGTTTTGCAATGGGGGTGTATGGCCTGACGCAGGCGTGTCTACAAATTCCGTTTGGCATAGCCAGCGACCGCTTTGGGCGGAAACCCGTGATGTTGCTGGGTTTGGCCATATTTGCACTGGGTAGCGTGGTGGCGGCCATGGCCGCCAGCTTAGATGGCCTGTTGGTAGGGCGCGCGTTGCAAGGTGCCGGCGCGATATCGGCGGCTGTGACCGCGCTGTTGGCCGACATGACGCGCTCGCAAGTGCGCACCAAAAGCATGGCGTTGGTGGGCATCAGCATTGCCTGTATGTTCATGCTGTCCTTGGCGCTGGCGCCTGTACTGGCCTCACATGTGGGCTTAAGTGGTGTGTTTACCTTAACCGCTGCCCTGGCAATTTCCGGCATGGCAGTGGTGACCTGGTGGGTGCCGAGCCCGCCTGGGGACATGCGCCCCATAGCCCCAGTGAACGGCTTGCGGGTGGTGTTGGCAGACAAGCAGTTGTGGCGGCTGAGCATGGGGTCATTCAGTTTGCATGCGATACAACTGGCCATGTGGTTGGTGTTGCCGGGCTTGTTGGTCGATTCGGGTTTGAATGCCTCCGACCACTGGCAGGTGTATGTGCCCGCTGTTGTGGCGTCGGTGCTGGTGTTGGGTGGCGTGCTGTTTCGCCTTGAGCGACAAGGCTATTTACGTGCAGTGCTGCTGGCGTCTGTTGCTTGTCTGTTGGTGGTTCAACTAGGCCTGTTGGCCTATGTGGGCGGGCAGGTCACGCCAAGCCTGTGGCTGTTGGGGGTGTTGTTGTTTGGTTTCTTTTTGGGCTTTAACGCACTAGAGGCCAGTCAGCCCAGTTTGGCATCCAAATTTGCACAAACGCCGGTGCGCGGTGCGGCTTTGGGGGTGTTCAACACCTGCCAGTCGCTGGGCTTTTTTGCTGGTGGTGCCGTAGGCGGGGCTATTTTGGCGTGGGGCGGTGCAACGGTGCTGTTGGCAGTGACCAGCGCTTGGTTGGCGCTGTGGTTGGCTGTGGCTTGGGGGCTGCAGCCCAAGCGGGCTATTTATTGACCAGCTGTCAAACACCAAGCATTGAGCGTTGCGGGCTAGTCTCGCGGGGATTTTTCGGGCTTATTCTCGTTATTGTTATGTTCATCGCTGTCGCCATTGCCATTGCCATTGCTATTGCTATTGCTATTGCCCTTGACCATGGCAACCATGTGCTCTGACAAAGTCTCGTAGAGCGGCCGGCTGATTAAGCGAGATATAAGGCTGGCAACCATGGCTGAGGCCATCAGTGACAGCACCATGGGGCGGCCATCCAACATCTCCATGACAATAATGAAAGAGGTCAGAGGCGCTTGCGTAACCGCAGCCAAAAACCCCGCCATGCCCATGGCAATGAGTGCTGGCATTAAAAGTTGCTGATCGGCGCCCAAAGTGAACTGGGCAATGTCATGGCCAATGCCGGCACCTATAGACAGTGAGGGTGCAAAAATGCCGCCCGGTACGCCACACCAAGTGGTAATCCATGTGGCTACCAGTTTGAGCAAAAAGTACAGCTGTGAGACATCGGACTCGCCAGCCAGCATGGCCTTCACCTCCTCGTTACCCGCGCCAAACGTTGCGCCGTGGCTGACCAACCCAATAATGGCAATTGCCAAGCCGCCACCGGCGGCAAACCTGATGGGGTAGCGGGTACGCCAGTCATTAAAGCGGTCGGGTGACCCTGTGAGTGACGCGGCCAGCAGACGCGAAAACAAGCCGCCAACTGCGCCACAAGCCACCACCACCAATACGCTTGGCAGCAAAACGGTCAGCCCTATTTGCGGCGCTGCCATGGAGCCAAAGTAGGCGTAGTTGCCAAAAGCAGACACGCCCATCAAGCCCGCCAACACAATGGCGGCGATGATTAAGCCGCTGTTTCGGGTCTCCATTCTTCTTGACAACTCTTCAATGGCAAACACAACCCCGGCAAGCGGTGCGTTGAATGCAGCCGCAATGCCGGCTGCACCGCCTGCTACCAGCAGCGCATGCTCGTTCATGGCTGAGCCTGGGCGCAGCCAGCGCCTGGCATCGTGCATGACGCCAGCAGCCACCTGCACAGAGGGGCCTTCGCGTCCCATGGACAAGCCTGCCAACATACCTGCAGCGCCCAACACCATTTTGGCAACCGTGACCTTAATGGAGACAAAGTAGGATCGGTGTTCATCAGACAGATTGGGATCAAGTGCTGCCATAACTTGGGGTATGCCTGAGCCAGCCGCACTTGGAGCGAAGCGGCGTGTTAGCCACACGATGGCTGCCGTTAGCGACGGAATCCAGATTAATACCACCCATGGGTAGTTTGAATAACCATGGGAAAACCACTCGAATGCTGTCTCGCTCATGATGGTAAACAGCACCACAGCCAAACCCGCCAATGCGGCGTAGCCCATCACAATAGCCCTGCCCAGCCACGCCCTTCCATCCGACAACTCGTGTTGCAAGTTTTGTAAGAAGTCTGGTTCGCGGTTTTGCATAAATGAATGTGTATTTTGGCATGTTCGTGCCATGCCCCATGTGCTTGCGGCACAATGGCGTTATGGATGCTGAATTGACTTGAGACCAACAAGCAGCCACCACACATAAATTACCACCACAGCGTTGAGAGGAAATCAGCAATGGCATCGGTCAATAAAGTCATTCTTATAGGAAACTGCGGGCGCGACCCGGAAGTGCGATACATGCCGTCCGGCCAAGCCGTGGCCAACGTCAGCATCGCAACATCAAGCAGGCGAAAAGACCGCACCAGCGGCGAAATGATTGAAGACACCCAATGGCACCGTGTGACTTTTTACGAGCGCCTGGCTGAAATTGCAGGCGAGTATGTCAAAAAGGGTCGCCCAATTTATGTGGAAGGCCGTTTGAAATACGGCAAGTACACAGACCAATCAGGTGTGGAGAAAAACACCGTGGACATCATTGCAACTGAATTGCAGTTGTTAGGTGGCCGTGAGGGCATGGGCGAGGGCGGTATGCCTGCCAGCGGACAAGCCAGCCCACCAAGCAGTGGTGCTGGTTACGGCGGTGGTGTGCCTCGCGCGCAAGTACCTGGGCAACGCCCGCCAGCGCAGCAAGCTCCCCAACCCATGCAACGTCCTGCGGCAACAGGCTTCGACGACATGGACGACGATATTCCGTTTTAAAGACGCGTTGCGCCAACTTGCGATGTGTTAAATAAGCCGGCATCTGCCGGCTTATTTACGCTCAATGCATGCGAGGTATGAGACTTGCACAGCCATTTTTGTCTACGACAAATAAACACAGCGCACTGGCAAATCATTGCTGGCAAAGGGTTTGCAAGGTATTAGGCCCTTGACTGAGGTGCCAATAGAACGTACCATGGCAAAAATTTTGCTAAGGAAATCAGTCACATAATGACAAACATCTTGAAATCGTTTGACGTACCCGTCACGGTTCCTAGCGTTGTTCGCGCGCACTACAAAGCGCGCGCCGCTCATGTTCAAGCCGTAGGGCGTGACAAATTAGAGTGCGAGTCATTTATGCATTACCAATTGCGTTTGGTAAAGGATTTAACCGCCAACGCGCAAAACGTTGGCTACAGGCCTGCCTTGGAGACCGCCAGCCTTAATAGGCGACTGCGTGCGCACGACTTCGACGACATCGCGGCCATACTCAACGATCTGTTTGCACAAGGCTTGATGGCCGAGACTGAGTTGATGCGTGCGCTCGAAGAAGCCTACACCGTGCGTGAGTCGCTGTTTGGTCAGGGCGATCAAAAGGGTATTCACCAATCTTTCTATCACCGGCACAGCCGCTAGGCCACAGTCGCGCACAACGGCGGTCGTCAATAAGTTGTGTGCTTGTTGTGTACCGGCATTTAGAGAGCACTTAATTGAGCACTTGAGAGACGCCTAGAATGGCGACGTGCACGAGGCTCCCAGTCATGTAGGGCCTGCTGCGCATACGTTGAGTGGGTCAGCGCATTTAAGTAATAATGCCGCCGCCCAAGCACACGTCGCCGTCGTATAAAACGGCACTTTGACCAGGCGTGACTGCCCACTGCCCACCAGGAAAACGCAGTGAGAAATCTGTTGCGTTTGCGCTGTCGATTGAGCAGGGCGAATCGGCTTGGCGGTAACGAGTTTTGGCTGCAAATGTGTCAGATGGTGCAGGTGCCGTACCCGACACCCAGCTTGCTTGCTGCGCATGCAGCGTATGACTTTGAAGCCACGGGTGGTCATGACCTTGCACCACCGACAGGGTGTTGGTGGCCATGTCTTTTTTGGCAACAAACCAAGGCGCATGGTCGCCGCCTCCGCGTTTTTCGCCCTTGATTTTGACACCGCCAATGCCAAGCCCTTGGCGCTGGCCTAGTGTGTAAAAACTCATGCCTACATGCTGACCAATGGTGTGGCCCTGCTCGTTTTTAATGGGCCCGGGTGTTTGGGCAATGTAGCGGTTCAAAAACTCGCGGAACGGGCGTTCTCCAATAAAGCAGATGCCAGTGGAGTCCTTCTTTTTAGCGTTGGGAAGTGCAATTGACTCGGCAATATCGCGCACTTGCGTCTTGCGCAGCTCACCCACGGGAAACATGGTTTTACCCAATTGCGCTTGGTTTAAGCGGTGCAAAAAATAGCTTTGGTCTTTGGTGTGATCAAGTCCCTTTAGCAACTGGAATTGGCCATTGAGTTGACGCACGCGTGCATAGTGGCCTGTGGCAATGTGTTGAGCGCCCAAGCGCATGGCGTGGTCTAAGAACGACTTAAATTTAATTTCAGCGTTGCATAAAATGTCAGGGTTGGGCGTGCGTCCGGCTTGGTACTCGCTGACGAATTCAGCAAACACACGGTCTTTGTACTCGGCGGCAAAGTTGACGTGCTCAATCTCAATGCCTATCACATCGGCAACCGCGGCAGCGTCTACGAAGTCTATGTTGCTTGAGCAGAATGCCGAGTCGTCATCGTCTTCCCAGTTTTTCATGAAAATGCCGACGACCTCGTGTCCTTGTCGTTTTAACAAGTACGCTGTTACAGCGGAGTCAACGCCGCCAGATAAACCTACAACTACGCGAGATAAAGCCATGTAGGTATTGTCGCCTATGGCTTATGTTCTAGCGTGATGTGGTGTGAGACTTTTAAGTGCGGACAAAAAACACGGCGGTCATCACCATGCCGGTTGTGATGACCAATGCGCGAAGCCAAAAAGTTGGCAGCCGTTTGGCCAGCTTAGCGCCCATGAAGCCGCCTGCAGTTGCGCAGGCCATCATCAGCAAGCCCTCGCGCCACACAATCAAATCGGCCCAGACAAAAGTGGCTACAGACAGCAGCGATAAAACCAATGAATTGATATTTTTCAGCGCATTGGTGGTATTCAAGCGTGACTCACCTACCAAGCCATACATGGCCAGCATCAATATGCCCAAGCCACCGTTGAAGTAGCCGCCGTATATGCACACCACCATCAAGCAAACCAGGCGCCAGCCGCGCAACGATGTGGCCTCGCCACGTGCATGGCCATCGGTTCTTAGAGCGGTTAGCGTGGGGCCTAGGGCAAACAACAGCGTTGCAAACAGCAGCAACCACGGCACCAAGTTTGAAAACACCGACGATGGCGTTACCAGCAGGAGCAAGGCGCCTATAACGCCGCCAGCGGCTGCCACCAAAAGCTCTTGGGTCAGCAAGCGCCTCGGTAGGGCTCGCAGCTCTGGCTTGAAGCCCCAGGTGCTACCCAAGTAACCGGGACTAACGGCCAGCGCGCTGGTGGCGTTGGCCATAATGGGCGGCACACCCGCAAACACCAACGCAGGAAACGTTAAAAAGCTGCCTCCGCCGGCAATGGCGTTTAAGACGCCAGCGCCAAACGCGGCACTGGCCAGCACCACAATGGTTAAGGGTTCCATAATTTTTCCGCAATGTTGTGTACGTGGGGGCGTGGACTTGGCTGTCGTTAGCGCTTGCCTAAGTCCCACACAGAGGTGTGGGTGTTGACCAGTCCCATGTCAAAGCAGCGTCCAGTCTGATGGTCTTGTACGGACTGCCACACCAGTGGGCTGCGGTGCCTGTCCTGGCTGTCCTGGATTTGTTGAGGCGTTAACCACAAGGCGCGAACAATGCCTTTGTCTAGCCGGCGGCCACGGTCTTCGCTGCCCACGTGGCCGCTGTAAGCAAACCGAATGTAGGTGATGTCCTGCACGGGCTTGTCAGGCCCCAACTCCCGCTGAAATCTAGCAAGATAAATACCCACCAAAGCGGTGGGATCAAAGTAATGGGCCGTTTCTTCGAAAGCCTCTCGGGCACAGGCTTGTTCGGGGCTTTCGCC
>CALBWZ010000319.1 GCA_937893415.1 uncultured Comamonadaceae bacterium
GAACTTTTAAACCTCAACTCCCGCTGGCGCGAGGGTTCTGCAGACCTTCCTTAGTGGGGATCTTTATGCTGTTGCCACTCAACCTGTTGAGGCTCAAAGACTCAGGGTTAGATACCGCCACGGCAGGCCTGTTCGCCTCCGCGTCTTACTTGTCTATCCTGCTGGTGACCCCATTTGCCTCCACCATCACGGCCAAACTGGGCCGGCGCCAGACGTTGTGGCTGACCGCCTGGGTGCCTATTTGTACAGGTTTGGTATTTGCGCTGTCGCCATGGGTCGCCACTTGGTTTGTGGCCCAAGCCATTGCGGGCATGTTTGGGGGCCTGCGCTGGGTATTGGCCGA
Organism: uncultured Comamonadaceae bacterium; assembly: GCA_937893415.1. Classification (GTDB taxonomy): domain Bacteria; phylum Pseudomonadota; class Gammaproteobacteria; order Burkholderiales; family Burkholderiaceae_C; genus RS62. The sequence continues at coordinate 344 of CALBWZ010000319.1, forward strand.
GTCTTTGGTCGCGGAATTTTCGCCGCCCAACAAGCGCGGCCGCTTCGTGGGCTTATTTGAAACATTGGTTGGTGTGACTTTTTTCTTAGGCCCCGTGTTGTTAGCTTGGGTAGGCCCAACCCAAGACCACGCCATTTGGATTGCACTGGCATTTATTCTGGCTGGTGCTATTTTCACCGCCTTTATCCCAAAGCTGCCAGCCACGCAGCATCACAGTTCAGAACACTTGGGCTTTCGCGGCGTGTGGACGGCCCTCAACGCCTATCCGGCGATTATGTTGGCAGGTTTTTTAGGTGGCTTTTTTGAGGCCGGCTTAACCGCCATATTGCCGCTGTACGGCTTGCAACTCAACTGGAGCGCCAGCGCCTCTACGCTCTTGGTTGCTGCTAGTGGCCTTGGCAGTGCGCTGTTGATGCTACCCGCAGGCATGTTGGCTGACCACTTGTCCAAGCCCACCGCCGGCGGCGAAACGCGCCCTTTTTGGGGCAACGCTGCTGACACGCGCTTGCAACTCATGCGCGTGTCAGCTTGGGTCACCCTGGCCGCCACCTTGCTGGTGCCCTTTGTCAATGACTTCAACGCCCTGGCCTGGCCAGTGGCCTTTTTATGGGGCAGTGCCGGCGGCGTGTTGTACACCTTTGCCATGATTGACATCGGCACACGAGAGCGAGGCACCGCCTTGGTCAGTGGCACTGCAGTGTTGGTGTTGGCTTACACGGTGGGCGGCATGAGCGCACCGGCTGTGGGCGCTTATGCCTTGCAAAACTCTCCTCTGTTGGGTTTTCCGTTGTTGCTGGCAACTGTTGCCGCCCTCGGACTATGGAAGCTGTCGCGACGCCAAACCTAAATGTTGAATGCAAGCGCCTACAAGCGCTTGCCCAAAACTGTCGGTTGTTGACCACCGGCACCCAATGACCAGCGCCTACCTGTTGGCTAGCACCTAGCCAACACCGGTGCCAAAGCCATGCCCGTTGCCGTGCGCAGAGCCACCACGGCTTCTGGTGGCGCCGCAGCGACTATATGCCCGCCTTCGTTGCCACCATCTGGCCCTAGGTCAATCACCCAATCAGCTTCGGCAATAACGTCTAAGTCGTGTTCAATCACCACCACCGAATGGCCAGCGTCAACCAAACGGTGCAGCACACGAATCAGCTTTTCCACATCGGCCATGTGCAGACCAACGGTGGGCTCGTCCAAAACGTACAAGGTGTGTGGCACTTTTTGTCCGCGCTTACCCACCTCATCGCGCACTTTTGTGAGCTCGGTCACCAGCTTGATCCGCTGCGCCTCACCGCCACTGAGTGTGGGAGAGGGTTGACCCAAGGTGAGGTAGCCCAAACCCACGTCTTTGAGTAGCTGCAACGGGTGTGCGATAGACGGCATGCTGGCAAAAAACTCAACAGCTTCGTCAACCTCCATGGCCAGTACATCGCCAACGCTTTTACCTCGCCATGTGACCGCCAGGGTTTCAGGGTTGAAACGCGCGCCGTGGCAAGTTTCACACAGCACTTTGACGTCTGGCAAAAAGCTCATCTCGACGGTCCGCATACCTTGGCCCTCACACCCCGGACAACGACCTTCGCCAGTGTTGAAGGAAAAACGCCCTGGGGCATAGCCGCGCACCTTGGCCTCTAAAGTCTCTGCAAAGAGTTTGCGCACGGTGTCCCAGAAGCCAATATACGTGGCCGGGCAAGAGCGTGGTGTTTTGCCAATGGGTGTTTGGTCAACTTCCAACACGCGGTCTAGGCTTTCGTAGCCGGCTAAGCTGGCACAGCCAACCCAGTGCGGCGTCTCTATGGCCTCACCTTTGTATTGGGCGCGCTTGATAGCAGGGGTGACGGCCATGGCCACGTTGGTCAGGAGCACATCGCGTGCCAGCGTGGACTTGCCAGAGCCGGACACACCGGTGATGGCCACCAAACGCTTCAGTGGCACCTGCGCGGTCACGTCTTGCAAGTTGTGCAGGTTGGCTTTGGTCAGCACCAACGCGCCATCACCAGTCTCTGTCGCTTGACCTGTTGTGAACAAGCGCCTAGCTTGCATGGGGTGCTTGATGGCGTCGCGTAAATAGCGCCCTGTCACAGAATCGGGCGCAGCGATTACGTCGGCCACCGTGCCTTGTGCCACCACCATGCCACCACGCTTGCCTGCGCTGGGGCCAATGTCAATCAGGTGGTCTGCGCGACGGATGGTGTCTTCGTCGTGCTCGACCACCACCAAGGTGTTGCCTTTGCTGCCAAGCGCATGCAAGGCATTGAGCAACACTTGGTTGTCGCGCGCGTGCAGACCAATGGTGGGCTCATCCAGCACGTAACAAACACCTTGCAAGTTGCTGCCCAGTTGCCCCGCCAAACGAATGCGCTGCGCTTCACCACCGCTTAAGGTGGGCGCGCCACGGTCTAGCGTCAGGTAACCCAAACCCACGTCTTGCAAGAACTGCAAACGCGACTCAATTTCTGGAATCAAGTCACGTGCAATCTCGGTTTCTCGCTGGCTGAGCTTGAGCGCTTTGACCCATGCATGAACATCACGCACAGAGAGTCGCGCCACCTCGGCAATACCCACGCTGGCAAATTGCACAGCACGCGCTTGCGGGTTGAGTCGGGTGCCTGTGCAGGTTGTGCACGCTTCGTTGACGGCTTCATCCAAGTCCGGTTCAGCAAAGCTTTGCTCGCGCCCACGGTCTTTGTCATCTCGAATGGAGTCGTCCAGGCTAATGCGCTGTGCTTTGTTTAAGTTCAAACCTGTGCCAACACATGCCGTACACCAGCCATGTTTGCTGTTGTACGAAAACAAGCGCGGGTCTAACTCTGGGTAACTGGTGGCGCACGTGGGGCAGGCACGCAGACTAGACGCCACTTGTATGCGACCCAAGCCCGCCGTGGTGTGGCCCTCGGCCATGGCTTCTTTCAGACCGTCCAAATCTACCAACATATGCACCACACCTTTACCGTGTGTCAACGCCACTTTCAACAAACGACGCAACTCCGGTTCATTGTTTGCATTGACCATCAGATCACCTACAGGCAACTCAATGTTGTGTTCTTTGAAGCGGTCTATGCGCGGAAAATTGTCTGTCGGTAAAAACTCACCATCGACACGCAGGTAAGGGTAGCCACGCGGCTTGGCCCATTCAGCCAGTTCGGTGTACACGCCTTTGCGGCCAATCACCAACGGTGCCAACAAACCAATGTGCTTGCCCTTGTGCTCTTTCAAGATG
>CALBWZ010000320.1 GCA_937893415.1 uncultured Comamonadaceae bacterium
GCGCTTTGGGATGCACCCTTGGCTTGTCTTGCCTGCGAGCGCAGTGGCCGGTGCCATCGTCGGTTGGATCATCGGCTTCTTGTCATTTCGGGCGGGTCTCAAGGGATCATACTTTGCGCTCATTACCTTGGCCTTTGCCGAGGTGCTGCGTATCTTGGTCAATTCGGTAGGGTTCACGGGTGGCGGGCTTGGCTTGCTGATTCCAGCCAAGTCCAGCGCCGCCAATTTCCAGTTTGCAGAGCGTATTGGGTTTTATTTTCTGATTCTGACGCTGACCGTAGTGTCGGTGGCGGTGGCTGTTTGGCTCAAGCGTTCCCGCTTTGGCGCTCAACTGGCGGCTATTCGTGAAAACGAAGATGCCGCTAGCGCCTTGGGCATCAATGTCTTCAGGGAGAAGGTCAAAGTCATGGTGCTGTCGGGTGCGATGTGTGGTGTCGGCGGTTGCTTCTTTGCGCAGTACTTTTTGTACATCGACCCGACCATCGTGTTTGGCGTTGACAAGTCGGTGGAGATGCTGCTGATAACCATGATTGGCGGTGCCGGCACGGTTTACGGCCCATTAATTGGTGCACTGTTGCTGGCCGGTGTGGGCGACTTGACCCGCGTGATGACCAATGTGCAAGGCCTGTCACTGGTGCTTTACGGGACTCTGCTGGTCATCATCATTGCCTTTTTACCTAACGGTTTGATCGATTTATTCAAGCGCATCGGCAAGCGGATTAAAAAAGGGGGCACATGATGCTCAAGGTTGAAGGATTGACCAAAATTTTCGGGGGTCTTAAAGCCGTGGACAACGCATCTTTGGAAGTTGCAGAGGGCCGTATCGTGGCCTTGATTGGTCCCAACGGGGCTGGTAAGACCACGCTCTTTTCCTGTATCGCTGGCTTTCAGCCAATCAACACCGGCAAGGTCACTTTTCAAGGGAAGGACATCACCGGGTGGCCCGTGCACGAGATCGCACGCAGCGGTATGGTGCGCACATTCCAAATCACGCAGCCCTTTGCCAAACTCACGGTGCACGAAAACATCGCAGTGGGTGCCTATCAAAAATTTTACGACAGCTCTGAAGCTTGGGAGCATGCGCGCCGCATCGCGGATCAAGTGGGTATGGGTGCGCAGCTGGAACAGCCGGCAGCCGACCTGACCGTGGCCGGACGCAAGCGCTTGGAGCTGGCACGCACTCTGGCGACCTCACCCAAGTTGCTGTTGCTCGACGAGGTGATGGCGGGTTTGAACCCCTCCGAAATCATTGAGATTATTGAGATTATTCGGAAGATTCGTGCCAGTGGCGTCACAGTTTTACTGATTGAACATGTGATGCAGGCCGTGATGAGTTTGTCTGAACACATCTACGTGCTGTCTTACGGAAAAATCATTGCCCACGGTGCGCCGCAGGAGGTGGTCAACAACCCGGCCGTGATCGAGGCCTATTTAGGCCGTGGTGCTGCCGAGCAGATGGTTCAGGAGGGCTTGCATGCTTGAAATTCGTTCTTTGTTTGCAGGCTATGGCAAGGTCGAAATTCTGCGTGGCATTGATCTTGATGTGGCGCAGGGGGAGATCGTCGCGGTGTTGGGCAGCAATGGCGTGGGCAAGTCCACACTCAATAACAACATCTCGGCGCTGTACCGTCCGTTTTCTGGCTCGATTCGATTTCGAGGCCAGGAGTTGGTGGGGAAAAGCTCGACCGATATCGTCAAGTTGGGTGTGATCCACGTACCAGAAGGTCGACGGGTTTTTCCTAACCTGAATGTGATGGAGAACTTGGAACTCGGCAGCCTCGTGCGCGGCAAGGCCAATCGCAAGAAAAATCTAGAGCGCGTGGTGGCGATCTTTCCTCGCCTCAAGGAACGCTTTAGCCAATTGGCCGGTACGCTGTCGGGCGGCGAGCAACAGATGCTGGCGATCGGACGCGGCCTGATGTCCGAGCCAGACCTGCTGATCATGGATGAGCCCTCGCTGGGTTTGTCTCCGTTGTTGGTCGATCAGATGTTTGCCCTGATCCAGGCGATCAACAAGGAAGGTCAGTCGATTCTCCTGATGGAACAAAACGCATTGCAGACCTTGGCCATTGCGAACCGGGCCTACATCATTGAAAACGGAGCGGTGGCGATGCAAGGGCCGGCTCAGACGTTGGCGCGCGATCCGGATTTGCGTAAAAAGTACCTGGGACTTTAAAGCGTGCCATTTAACACCTTGCTTGAAGTTGAGATGGCGGGGCGGCGCGCACTGGTCACAGGCGCCGGCTCGGGTATCGGTTTGGCAACCGCCTGCGCCCTGACTCGTAGCGGGGCCCATGTCGCGGCAGTGGTTCAAACTGACCGCCAGTCCGATGAGGTGCATGCTGTCTTGCCGAACGCCGTGGTGTTTTTGCAAGACCTGCTCGACGATGCAGCCTGTGCCGGCTTGCCGGCACAGGCTGCTCAAGCGATGGGCGGGCTTGACGCCTTGGCCTGTTGCGCCGGTATTTTTTATAAAAAAAGTTCTGACGAGACCACTCTCGATGAATGGCGTAATACGCTGGCATTGAACCTTGACGCGACATTTGTCCTGACGCGTGCCGCGGTGGCACAGATGCGTCAGGCCCGGACAGGCGACGCCAGCGTGGTCGTGGTCACCAGTCAAATTGGCTTGGTCGGCCACGCCCGTGGCGCTGCTTATGCGGCGTCGAAGGCAGGCCTGAATGGCATGGTTCGTTCGCTGGCGCTGGAGTGGGCTTCTGAAGGCTTGCGGTTAAATGCAGTGGGACCTGGGCCAGTGCAGACGCCGATGCTTGGAACGACGCTGGGCGATCAGGCCGCTTTGGCGGCCATGCACGCAACTATTCCGATGGGCCGGCTTGGGCAGCCTGACGAAATCGCTGAACTTATCAGCTTTTTGTTGTCGCGCCGAGCTTCGTTCATCACAGGGCAAGTGATTTGCGCTGACGGCGGCTTTACCGCGCGCTAAACGACTCTCACCGCTGTCAATGAATCGAATCAAACTCACGTCTTTGGCTGAAGTGATCCGAAGCAAAAATGCCGGTCCAACGCAACTGACCATTGATCTTTTTTTTCGCGACGTAGCCGCCTATGAGCAAGCCGCTGCCAGCGCCGCGTTGTCTTGCAACGCCGTGGCCGGTATGTACCACGTCGGTGCCGGCCAGGTCAAGCGTTTTGAGTTGCCGAACATTTTGGCGCTGAAGTTTTCTATGCCCCGTCATGGTCTTGCGGGCAGCCCTGGCGATGGCGATGTGTATGGCGCGCAGCAGCACGCGCCATTTCTCGAGGTGCTTTTATGAGCACGCCACACAGAGCTACCGCGACAGAGAGTCTGGTGCAATCTCACCGCCCTGGATCCGAGCCGCTGCGGGTGTTGTCGGCATCCGGGCAACTCGGCTATGGGATTCCACAGGCATCGTTTGAATTGGGTTTGCAACGTCAGCCGCACTTTATCGGCTGCGATATGGGTTCCATTGATCCCGGTCCGTTTTATTTGGGATCGGGCCAGATGGCCGCACCGCAGGTCATGGTGCGGCCTGACCTTGAACTGGTGTTGCTGGGCGCAGTCAAGGCCGGCATCCCGCTCATCATTGGCAGCGCGGGAACGGCGGGGGCACAGCCGCAGTTGGATGCCACGGTGGCTTTGGTCAGGCAGATTGCGCTTCAACATGGCCTGGTCTTTCGCCTGACCACGATTGCCAGTGATGTGTCTGCTGCACACGTGATTGCCGCTTTGCAGGGCGGCACACTCCAGCCCTTGTCCGCTGACGTTGGCGGCAGTCCGCTGTCGCTGCCGACCGAAGCCGAGGTGCTCAGTTGTCGTCATATCGTCGGGCAATGCGGCAGCGAAACTTTCAGTCGCGCTCTGCAAACCCTGCCCGACGTTTTGATTGCCGGTCGGGCTTGTGACACAGCTATTTTTGCAGCCCTGCCGGAGATGCTGGGTTACCCGCCAGCGCTCGCTTTGCACATGGCGAAGATCATTGAGTGCACATCCCTTTGCTGCAAGCCGGCCGGACGCGATGCTATCTTGGCGGAACTCAGTCTCGATGGCTTCACACTTGAGAGCATGAATCCGGCGCTGCATGCCACGCCGGCATCTGTGGCGGCGCACGCCCTGTATGAGCAGAGTGATCCCTTTGAAGTCGAAGAGCCTTCCGGCACCTTGCGCTTGGCGGATGCCCGTTACCTGGCCATTGATGATCACCGTACGCGCGTCTTTGGTGCGCAGTTTTCACCTCGGTTGCAGTCGACTCTGAAAATTGAAGGCGCTGCCTTTGTGGGTGCGCGGGCTGTCTTGTTGGCCGGCATTGCCGACCCGACCATGCTGCTGCATTTGCCAGAAGCGCTGAAGGTGGTTGAACAACGGGTGCGTGGTTTGTTGCCCGGCGACTGGTCGATGTACCCGCACGTCTATGGGCAGGGGGCAGTTCGTCCACTGCCGGAGGCGCAGCACAGTCGCCATGAAGCGGGTCTGGTCATCGAGTTCATCGCCGATGACGCCGAGCTGGCTCGAGCCGCGGCGGGTGTCGTTAAACAAAATTTGCTGCACTACGGCTACCCTGGTCGTGTCTCGACGGCAGGCAATCTGGCCTTTGCGTTCACGCCTAGCGAGATCGATGCGTGTGATGCCTACCGCTTTGTGATTTATCACGTCATGCACAACGCGCCGATGACCGATATTTTTAAGATTCAGAGCCGAGAGATCGGTGAGTCGATAGCTGCTTCATAGCCTCGTGTTTTTTTAAATATGCCCAATATTCTCCCGCTGACCAAATACCACCAGATATATCTGGTGCTGCGCGAGCAATTGCATGAGGGTCGTTTTACCAACGGCATGCCTTCGGAGATGGTGCTGGCTCAGCAGTTCGGCGTTGGTCGTGTCACTGTGCGCCGCGCGCTGGAGGAGTTGGTGAGCGAGGGTTTGATCGTGCGTACGGCCGGTCGCGGCACCTGGCCTGCAGCCGACCAGCCCATTAGAATGTCTATTCCACGGCACAAGAGCGTTCAAACCCGACTCACCGGACTGATGGAAAGCATCGTCAGCGCGAGCCGCCAGACCACCGTGAAGGTGCTGGACTGGTGCGTGGTTGACGCCTCGGCAGACGTGGCTGAGATGCTGGAAATTCCTTTGGGGGCTAAGGTCAAGAAAGCGGTGCGCAGACGCAGCTCACAAGAGGGGCCGATGTCTTACATCACGACCTACATACCCGAATATTTGGCTGTCGGCTTTGGCCGGAGCGAATTGGCCAGCACGCCGATCTTGCAGCTGTTGGAAGAGACCGGTGTTGAGCTCGGGCGCGCGCAGCAGACGATCTCTGCACGCCAGGCCGATGCCGTGGTGGCGGCCGAATTGGGGGTGCCTATCGGTGCGGCCTTACTGGCTGTCCGGCGACTTGTTTTTGATATTCATGACAAACCGGTGCAGTGGCTGGACGGTCTTTACCGACCCGACCGTTACGAGTACCAGCTGGAGGTTTCACAGGTGGGCAGCATTGATGCCCGTATTTCAGTCAAGGACAAATCAGCCGGCTGATGTCGTGATCGACGTCCGTGTTAAACCTGATCCAACGACATTTATCACTGAGTAATAACTGCATGACTCAATTTTCATTGCAAGCCAAAATGCCAGCCCAAACGCTGGCTCAAAAACTGTTAGCCAAATCAGCCGACCGCGCGCAGGTGGCAGTCGGCGAGATTCTCAATTGCCGGGTCGACCTTGCGATGTTTCACGACTCGTCAGGTCCGCGTCGGCTCAAGCCGATGTTGGAAGAGCTGGGCGCAACAATTTGGGATAAATCGAAGGTCGTGCTGGTGATGGATCACTACGTGCCTGAGCAGGACGATGATTCGCGGCGCATCGTGCGCATCGCTCGCGACTGGGCCATCGAGCAGCGCTTGCCACATGTGTACGACAGCATTGGTATCTGCCATGTCGTGTTGCCACAAAAAGGCCATATTCGGTCAGGCATGTTTTGCGTCGGCGGTGACTCGCACTCTCCCACTGGCGGTGCTTTTGGCGCTTACATGTTCGGTATCGGCAGCACAGAAATGCTGGGGGTGATGGTCACCGGTGAGCTCTGGGTGCGGGTGCCTGAAACCATTCGCATGCAGTGGGACAACATGTTGACCCCGGGCGTTGCAGCTAAAGACATGATGCTGCACATGATCGGGCGCTTTGGCATGAACGGTGGTCAATACCAAGCGGTGGAATTTTGTGGTTCGGGTGTTCAAGCTTTGTCCATGCAAGAGCGCATGACGATGTCGAACATGAGCGCCGAGATGGGCGCTCAGGTGGGTTTGATCGCGCCCGATGAAACCACCCGCCAATGGTTGCTCAACGCGGGCGTTGCGGCCGCTGCGGAGATGGACCTCACTGGCTGGACGACCGACGCAGGCGCGACCGTAACCACGCATGTCTTTGATGCTGCGACGCTGGCCCCGCAAGTCGCTGCGCCGCACAGTCCCGCGAACACAAAACCGGTTCAAGCCTTCGACCAGGTACGTGTGGATGTTGCCTACATCGGTGCTTGCACGGGAGCCAAGCTCGACGACCTGCGCTCAGCGGCGCAAGTTTTCAAGGGTCGCAAGGTGGCCACTGGCGTGCGTTTGATGGTGGCCCCCGCGAGCCAGCAAGATCAGCAACAGGCTGAGTCCGAAGGCATCATGGCGACGCTTTGGGAGGCGGGTGCAGAGGTTCTTCCCACGGGCTGCGGCGCTTGCGCCGGCTACGGCGGCAGCATTCCTGATGGCGCCAATGTGATTGCCACCACGGCCCGCAATTTCAAAGGCCGGATGGGTTCAGCGACGGCTCAGGTTTATTTGGCATCGCCGTTTACCGTGGCGGCGTCTGCCCTGCGGGGAGTGATTTCTGATCCCAGGGAGATATTGGCATGAGCACTCACCGCGTCTGGAAATTTGGCGCTGACATTGACACGGATGCCATGGCCCCAGGTGCCTACATGAAACTCGGCATTGAGGGCATTGCGCCGCATTGTCTGGAGTCGGTCCGGCCAGAATTTGCGGCCTCGGTACAGCCTGGCGCGGTCATCGCTGCGGGGCCTAACTTTGGTATCGGGTCGTCGCGCGAACAAGCTGCCGCTGCCTTGGTGCAACTGGGGGTCAAGGCGGTGATCGCGCCTTCGTTCAGTGGTCTGTTTTTTCGCAATGCCTTCAACCTCGGATTGCTGCTATTGAGCACGCCTGATGCTGAGCTCCTGGAGGAGGGTGAACAGGTTGAACTCGACCTGCAAACCCTGACGCTGGCACGCTCCTCTGGCAAGCATTTGCAGTGCGAACCGATTCCCGACTTTTTACTTGCCATGGTCGCCGCTGGCGGACTGATGAACCAACTCCGTCAACGATCAGGACGAACCGTATGAGTACACTGAAACCCCCATCGATCACCCAAGCTCCTCCGCGCATTGTGCGGGCGGTCAACATGCCAAGCGACACGCTCCATGTGTCGGTGGTGATCGTTGGCGCAGGGGCCTGCGGTCTGACGGCCGCGGTGCGTCTGCGCGACGCCGGCATTGATTGCGTGCTGCTGGAACGCGACAGCCTGTCCCGGGGCTCGACGGCCTTGTCGTCGGGTTTCATTCCGGCGGCCGGCACGCGCTTGCAAAAGTCGTTGGGCATTGATGACTCGGTCGAGCGTTTTGCCGAAGACATTCAGGCCAAGGCCCACGGCGATGCTGCGCCGCATCTGGTGGCCGCCTATTCAACTGGCGTCGCCCAAGCGATCGACTCCCTCGAGGCGCATGGCATTGGCTTTGACGTGCTGGATGGCTTTTTGTACCCAGGCCACCGCGCGCGCCGCATGCACGCCTTGCCCGAGCGCACGGGTGCAGCACTCATGGCGCAGCTCGAACGCACCGCCAACGCCGTCGGTGCCGATGTGCTCAATGAAGCCTTGGTGCTCGAGCTGTGGATGAACGACGACGACATTGTGCAGGGCGTGGCTTACCAACGACCCGATGGCGCGATGGAGTACCTCGCTTGTGATGTGCTGCTCTTGGCTTGCAACGGTTTTGGCGGCAATCCTGACATGGTCAGCGAACTATTGCCGGCTATGGGCCAAGCCTTGTTTGCCGGGCACGTGGGCAATGACGGCAGCGCTATCGCCTGGGGCCAAGCCATGGGCGCCAGACTGGCCGATCTGGGGGGCTACCAGGGCCACGGGTCTTGGGTCACGCCGCAGGGCGCACTGATGAGCTGGGCTGTGATGATGGAAGGTGCCGTACAAATCAACGTGCATGGCCAGCGCTTTCACGATGAAACGCTGGGCTACTCCGAAGCCGCTGTGCATGTGTTGGACCAACCGGGCGGCATCGCCTTCAATGTGTTTGACGCCCCCTTGCTGGAGCTGGTGCGGACCTTCCCCGACTTTGTCGAGGCCGAGGGGGCTGGCGCAGTGAGGGAAGCTGCTGATGTGCAGGCGCTGGCCCGCTTGATCGGCTGCGACGCCGAGACCTTGACGCAGACCTTGGCGTCTGTTGTGCCTGGCTCGACAGATGCCTTGGGCCGCAGCTTCAAGCGCGCCTTAATCGCTCCTTTTTACGCCGTCAAAGTCACTGGCGCTTTGTTCCATACCCAAGGCGGTCTGGACGTCGATGCAGACTGTCGCGTGCTGCGAATTGACGGCACGCCCATGCCTAATGTGTTGGCTGCCGGCGGGGCCGCCCGCGGTGTGTCGGGCAATGCGGTCTGGGGCTATTTGTCTGGCAACGGACTGCTCAGCGCCGTTGGCGGGGGCTGGGTGGCTGCGGGCACGGCCGCTGCGCAGTTGGCTTCGGCATAACGTCATTTATTGTTAAGGAGAGCTATGTCCACATCATTTAAACAACGCTTAGATCAGCCGAAAGTGCTGCTTGCGCCCGGGATTTATGACCCGTTAACGGCCTTGATTGCCGAGCAGGCCGGCTTTGAAGCCTTGTACCTGTCGGGTGCGTCCATCGCCTACACCAAGCTTGGCCGGTCGGACATCGGTCTGACAACCGCGACCGAAGTGGCCGACACCTTGGCGCGCATCACCGAGCGCGTCAGCATCCCGGTGATCGTCGATGCCGACACCGGCTTTGGCAATGCACTGAACACGATGCGCACAGTACGCGCCTTTGAGCAGGCGGGGGCGGCCATGTTGCAACTCGAAGACCAGACATTTCCCAAGCGCTGCGGTCACTTGGACGGCAAAACGGTCGTCCCCACGCTTGAAATGTGCGGCAAGCTTAAAGCGGCACTTGACGCCCGAAAAT
>CALBWZ010000321.1 GCA_937893415.1 uncultured Comamonadaceae bacterium
GGCGTAAATAAAATCACCTGTAGATTGGGCATAAGACATGGCTATTATCAAAGGACACAAAGTGTTGGTGGCAGAGGCCATGGCGCAAGTTACGACTTACTGCGTGGCGCAAGTGGTTGCCCGGATGGACAACGATCCAACATTGCAACTGGTGGATATCCGTGACATCCGTGAGCTAACCGCAAGCGGCACAGCAGCTGGCGCCTTGCATGCGCCGCGCGGCATGTTGGAGTTTTGGGTGGACCCTGACTCGCCGTATCACAAGCCTGTGTTTGACGACGACAGCAAAGAATTCGTTTTGTTTTGTGGCGCAGGCTGGCGCAGTGCCCTAGCTGCCAAGGCATTGCAAGACATGGGTATGACCAACGTGGCGCATATTGGCGGCGGCTTTGCCGACTGGCAAGCCACCAACTCACCGATTGAAACCCTGGCAGAGCGCGCAGCCAAGCGTGCTCAGTAAGCGTGCCAACAGTTTATGAGCCACCCTGTCCTTGTGGTCAAACGGATGGTGCCGGCAAGGCTTTAACCTTGGTTGCTTGCTGTGCGCCAATGTTAAAGGGCACAGCCATCGCCCAGTCTGCTGAGGCCTTGATGCGCTCGCGCTATACCGCGTATGTGCTTGGAGACATGGGGTATGTGTCTACAACATGGCATCCAAGCACCCGACCGTCTGACTTGGGGCCTGACGCTGCAAGCACTTGGTTAGGCTTGGACGTTAAAAGTCACAGCGAGTCTGGCGATACAGCGCAGGTCAGCTTTGTCGCGCGTTACCGCGTGGCGGGCACAGGCCACCGTATGCAAGAGCACAGCCAGTTCGTTCGCGAAGCTGGTGTGTGGTTCTATGTAGACGCGCTTAAATAGCAACAATGTCTTCGCGGGTGCAGACATGCTCTGGCCGTGGGGGTTGGTTGCAAAAAGGATCAATCACTGCGTTGGTCATGGCGTTGTAGACCACAAAAATGTTGGCACGCGCATCGGGTGTGATGTTGCTGTTGGAGCCATGCAAGGTGTTGCAATCAAAGACAATCACAGAGCCTGGTGCGCACTCCGCACGCACAATACCACCTTCTTGAATTAAACGGCTTAATGCTTCGTCGCTGGGCACCCCATATTCCTGCTTGCGCAGTGACTTTTCAAAGTGATTGGCTGGCGTTTCGCCTGTGCACGTGACATAGGTTTGATGCGAACCGGGTATCAGCAGCAATGAGCCGTTATTGGCGTGGTTGTCTGTCAGCGTGATGGACATACTGACAGCGCGCATACGCGGCATGCCGTCTTCGACGTGCCACGTTTCAAAGTCGGAGTGCCAATAGAACTCAGTGCCTCTGAAGCCAGGTTTGTAGTTCAGACGCGATTGGTGGATGTACACCTCGTCGTTGAGCAAGCCTCGGGCGATGTCTTTTAAGCGCTTGTCGCCAACTGTATTGGCGACAAGGTCGCTTAAGGTGTGTGGTCTAAAAACAGAGCGCACTGCACCATTATGTGGCTCTCGAATGACCTCTTTGCTGCTGCGCATAGCGGGGTCTTGGCGCAGACGGTCTGACTCTGCTCGCAAGGCCAGCACCTCGTCGTTGTCAAAAACACCGTGCAAGATGACAAAGCCATCGTTGTCAAACGATGCCAGTTGTTCAGTGCTTAGGCCAGTAAGGGCACGCTGCTCAGCATCGCCATGAATCACGGGGTCTTGGCGTGGCAGGTATTGCGTTTGTTTGCCAAATCGTGAGGGGTATAAGTCGTCTCTGGGGGTCAGCATTGGGATACTCCTGTGCGCCTGTGTCTCTGTTTAATCGGTGATGGTCTGCGCGGTCAACTCGTATGCACCGCTGTCGTTGTGGACTTCGTTGCCAATGAGTGGTGGGTTGAATACGCAAGCCATGCTCATTTCTTCGAACCCGCGCAGTATGTGTTTGTCATGTTTGTCCAGGGCGTACATGGTGCCCGGTGAGATGGGATGAACCTCTCCAGTTGTCACATTTTTAATTTCACCGCGTCCGCTCATGCAATACACCGATTCAAGGTGGTTTTGGTAGTGCATGTCCAGCTCGGCACCTTCGTAAATTGTGGTGATGTGAAACGAGAAACCCATGTTGTCGTTGGTGAGCAGCAACCGAACGCTGTTCCAGCCTGTGCTGTTTATGCGTCGCGTACTGTCTTGGGCGGTTTGTAGTTGTCTAACAATCATTTGTTGTTCCTTAATAAGTGCGTGTTGCTTGTTAAGCGTTGACGTCTTCGGCCACAAAGTACTCATCGCGTTGCGGCCATTTGTTGAGCGCTTGGCACACTGTGCGCATGCTTTGCTCA
>CALBWZ010000322.1 GCA_937893415.1 uncultured Comamonadaceae bacterium
CGCGAATACTTTGCCCGGATATAAGCAAGCATGATCAACATTACTTTTTACGACACACACAACGCCAACAATGACGAACGCGTCGCAGGCACAACTGTTCAAGTTGAAACCGGCCAAAGTCTCATGACAGCAGCCGTTAACGCGGGCATCGACGCCATCGCTGCAGACTGTGGCGGCACCCTCACCTGCGCCACATGCCACGTGATTGTGCGTCAAGCGTGGGCAGACAAACTGCCCACCATCACAGAAGAAGAAAGCAATATGCTGGACTTTGCCGCGAGCCCTCGCCAAGGCAACAGCAGACTGTCGTGCCAAATTGAACTAACCCCCGAGCTCAATGACATGGAAGTCGATTTACCTCTCAGCCAATACTGAGTTATCAGTCAAGGGATACTGTGCAGGAGTGAAACGCTCATAGACTTAGACAAAAGTGGTTCAAAGCGGTTCAAACCGTCAAAACGATGACCAGTAGCGGCACGTTAAGCCAGTCCACAAGCGCGGCCTGTCGTGTCGTGTATCAACCTGTGGCATGCCACCCGAAACGCGCCACACCACACTGACATCACCAGTCCAATGCTGGTGTACAAACCGAGCACCAACTCCAGCTTCTGCGAGTTTGCGCCTGTTGATAGGGTTGTTCTAAGGCTTTGAATTCTACCTACCTTGGGCTAGGTCGCAGAACAGCTATGGCATGGCATCTGCACCGGTATAACGCAGTTCAAACTGCCCCACAACAGGCTTGCCACCAACCCGAGTGATCAAGTGCCAGGTCGGCTTCACCACGGCTCGCTTCACAGGGCTGGCCAAGAACACGGCGCAGCTGATACCGTTGTGTGCGCTGAGCAATGTGTGGATGGCCCGAAGGCATGGGCTTGGGGCACGGGGATGCGTGTGTGTGCACAGCGGCCACGTGCCCGACAGAGGGCTGAACAGACCCTGCGAAACAGCCCGAATGCTCTGAATTTCGGTGAAACCGAGCTCCGTGCTGCATCAGGTGAGGGGTTACATCTCAACGTCCACTGCCGCAGGGATTCAGCAGACGGCCCTTAGACTTTTGTGCTGCTTGCCAGTGAGTACGCATGGGCAGACACCGTTACCTACTGACAACCGGTCATTGACAATTGGCTGTTAAAAGTGGTCACAGCAATGGCACACAGCCCGGCACCGGACCGCCTTTTTGAACGCCCAACTGTGCCAAGCAGCCGACATTAATCCCGATACAGAGTCACCTTGGCTTGACCCATGTCGTACCCTGTGACGGACTCGCCATTGACAGACTTATTGGCTCTTATAACGCCTTGCACCCAGACCGTTTCCATGGTTGGAAAGCTCACCGGCTTGGCAGGTGTGACGTGAATAATTTGATTGGCAGGCGGCGGCGGCGTGTGCACACAAGCACCAAAATAGGGAACAAGCAAAAACGACTTTTTGTGCTGCGTGTCGCTGCCAATGGCCACTACAAATCCAGGAATTTTAATGCGCCGGCCATCTAAGTCGTCGCGGGTTGGCGCGTTGTCCCACTCTTTGCGCAGCGCCCGCATATAAGCCTGAGACTGTGGCGAATCGTCAATTAGAGATGAGATTTTGTTGGCCAGCAACTGCAAATGAGGGCTAGGCCTCCAGCCTGTTGGAATCAACTTATCCCAGCTCAACACCTCTACTTCTTGTTCAGCTTGGGCCGATTTAGACCATGCATAGCCGCTAGAACCAACAACGCCGCCACCGCACGTGAGCGCCAACAAACCCACCGCACCTGCCGCTTGCAACCAACCACGGCGATGTT
This sequence comes from uncultured Comamonadaceae bacterium, assembly GCA_937893415.1. Taxonomy (GTDB): domain Bacteria; phylum Pseudomonadota; class Gammaproteobacteria; order Burkholderiales; family Burkholderiaceae_C; genus RS62. Next base: position 1,784 of record CALBWZ010000322.1, read on the forward strand.
GCAACAGGGACGTTTTAAACTGGTCAACTTTATTCATGGCTACAAACTCCTAGGGTTTAAACCCTCGTTCAGCGATGTGGTGGCGCTTAGCCACGCAGGCAACAAGGCACTCACCATCGTAATAAGACCAAGCCCGGCCACAATTACCACGGTTTCGCCGCTGAGCCATGCATGGCTGAGCACCACGCCGGTGGCGCTGCGCAACAGCTCGCCGCCTATCGCAATGGCTGTGTGCAACATCCCAATACCCAACAGCGCGCCCAAACAAAAAGTGGCGAACGCCTCTGTCAGCACCACAGCAACCAAACCAAGCGACGGTGCGCCGCAGGCACGTAAGACTGCAATTTCTTTGCGCCTGGCGTGCAGCGACATCAGCAAAGTTGCAGCCAAGCCCATACCTGAGCCCAACGCAACCAGCCAGGCCACCGCCGTCAGGGTTGATTGCACAATGCCCAAGGTTTGCCACAACTCGTCTAACGCCACCCCAGGCATCACGGCTGTCATTGGTGGCGTGTCCATGGACTCAATACGGCGGCGCACGCTGAACACTGTGGCCGGGTTGTTGAGACCCAACAACCAGGCATTGACTTGCCCACCTTGGCGGTTTTCCAACTGCTGCATCAAGCCCTCAAAGGTGCTTTCAGATGCACCAGCGTGCACCGCTTG
>CALBWZ010000323.1 GCA_937893415.1 uncultured Comamonadaceae bacterium
CGAGCCGCGTGCCAATCAGTGCAAAAGTAGTGGCCAATATGCTGCAAGCAGTTGGCGTATCGCATGTGCTCACGATGGATTTGCACGCAGACCAAATTCAAGGCTTTTTTGACATTCCTGTTGACAATATTTACGCCTCCCCCGCTTTGTTGGGTGACTTACGCAGCAAGAACTACTCCGACTTATTGGTCGTCTCGCCTGACGTAGGTGGTGTGGTTCGGGCGCGTGCCTTGGCCAAGCAACTCAACTGCGATATGGCGATTATCGACAAACGCCGTCCCAAGGCCAATGTGTCCGAGGTCATGCACGTTATTGGCGACATAGATGGACGCAATTGCGTCATCATGGATGACATGATTGACACAGCTGGCACCTTGGTTAAAGCCGCCGAAGTGCTGAAAGAGCGAGGCGCTAAAAATGTCTATGCCTATTGCACACATCCGATTTTCTCTGGCCCTGCCATTGAGCGCATTAGCAAAGGTGAGGCCCTCGACGAAGTGGTTGTCACCAATACGATACCCTTAAGCCAAGCGGCTCAGGCTTGCGCAAAAATTCGCCAACTCTCTGTTGCACCGCTGATGGCTGAAACCATTTCGCGTATCGCTTCTGGAGAGTCGGTTATGAGTTTGTTTGCGGACCAAGATAACTTGTTTTAACAAGCTCTAGGCTGCAACAAAAGCGCTGCGACAGGCCAAACGCGATTCATAGGTTTGGTAGATAGCAGTTTATAAATTGAGGCGATTTTGGTCGCGAAACGTCTCGTTATTGGAGTATGACTATGGAATTCATCGCTTTTGAGCGCGCTAAGCAAGGTACGGGTGCGAGCCGCCGCCTGCGTAACACTGGCCGCACGCCAGCCGTTGTGTTTGGCGGTTCTTCTGAGCCAAAAAACATCGAACTAGACCACAACGCATTGTGGTTTGCGCTGAAAAAAGAAACCTTTCACTCGTCTATCTTAGAGATGGAATTAGACGGTACCAAAGAAAAAGTATTGCTGCGCGACGTGCAGTACCACCCTTTCAAGCAACTGGTATTGCACGTTGACTTCCAGCGTGTTGATGAAAAGACCCGTGTTCACAAAAAAGTGCCATTGCATTTTGAAGGCGAAGAAACCTCATCAGCCGTCAAGATCGACAAGTGTTTGATCAACAGGGTCATGAATGAAGTCGAAGTTGAGTGTTTGGCTACCAACTTGCCCGAGAGCATTACCGTGGACCTGTCTACCCTAACCAAGGGCGACACGATTCATGTGCGTGACCTCAAGCTGCCAGCTGGGACCAAAGCAGTCATGCATGGCCGCAACAACCTCACGGTTGTGACAGCCGTGGCACCGCGTGGTGCCGCAGTTGTTGTAGATGCTGCTGATGCCGCTGATGCCGCTTCTGCTAAGTAGGCATGGTTAACGCCAGCTAGCTGGCGTTAACACCAACCCGCGACAGGCACGGCCAGTCGCGGGTTTTTCTTTGCCTTACACATTCAACTGCAACTTGTTGCAAATGCTAAGCACCTTCAAAGTCGGATCAGCACACGTCCTGTGTAGGGCTATCTAGCGCTAAACTCAAAGCCATGATTAAGTTATTTGTTGGCCTGGGCAACCCGGGCTCAGACTATGAACACACCCGCCACAATGCTGGATTTTGGTGGATTGACGCCTTGGCCGACCAGTGGCGTATGGGCATGCGCACAGAGCGCAACTACTTTGGGTTGATGGCCAGGGCACAAATAGGTGGCAATACCGTGTGGCTGCTAGAACCCCAAACGTTTATGAACGCCAGCGGCAAGTCTGTGGGAGCACTGGCGAGATTTTTTAAAATTGCCCCAGAAGAGATATTGGTTGCCCATGACGAACTAGACATTACACCGGGTGAGGCAAAACTCAAGCTCGGCGGTGGCCATGCAGGCCACAATGGGTTGCGAGATATTCATGCGCAGCTTGGCAGCTCTAATTATTGGCGGTTGCGCATTGGCATTGGCCACCCAGGTGACAAAAGCCAGGTGGCCAACTGGGTGCTACAAAAGCCGTCGCCCGATGAACGCGCTGGTATCAATCAATCCATGGACAGGGCACTTAAAGCTGGTGACCACTTGCTAGGCGGGCAGATGGACAAGGCCATGGCTTTAATCCACACCAGCAAGCCACCAAGGCCTAAACCACCAAAACCCTTGTCAGCGTCCGCCGCGCCAACAGCTTTGACAACACGCGTGTCCCCCATGCTCGATGCCAAGGACAAACCAAACGCCGCTTAAGCGCGGGACATCAAACGTCTTGTTTGTGAACCGTCAGTCGGTGGTACTTGCGCATGAGCTGCTCGCGAGACTCCACAAACTCAGGGTGAATCGGGATACACGCCACAGGACAAAGGGCCACACACTGGGGCTCGTCAAAGTGACCGATGCACTCCGTGCATTTATGTGGGTCTATTTCGTAGATAGACTCACCCATATAAATGGCCTCGTTGGGGCATTCGGGTTCGCACACATCGCAATTGATGCATTCATCGGTAATAAGTAAAGCCACTGCTTTAACCCTTTATGTTGACCAACGCTGCGGCTACTGGCACAGACACCAAGCCAGACACATCACCGCCCAGCTTGGATATTTCACGCACCAACGTGCTAGAGATGCATTGCAGCGAGGGTTCTGGCAGCACAATAATGGTGTCAAAGTTGCTGCTCAGCTTGCGGTTCATGGCGGCCATTTGCGCCTCAAAATCAAAGTCAGCATGGTTGCGAACACCTCTAACAACGCCTAAAGCTTGATGCGCCGCACAGAAATCAACAACCAGACCATCAAACGCTTGCACCTCAATATTCGGCGTGTCGGACAAAGACAACCGCACCAGATTCATACGCTGCTCTAGGGAAAAGAGGGTCTTCTTGTGGTGAGCCTCTGCCACGCCGACCACCACACGGTCAAACAACCTAGCGGCACGGCGCAACACATCTTCATGGCCCAAAGTTATGGGGTCGAACGTTCCAGGGTAAACCACTGTCCTTGTCATATGCTGCGCCTCAAGTGTTTGTGACTAGTTGCTCTAGTAAATAAAAATACACGGCTCCGGCTTTGCTGGACTTGGTCACTTGCAAGCCAAGCTCAGCCAACTCATGGTCTTGCCATACACGTGGCGCTTCAAGATAGACCACGCCATCGGGGGCAATAGCCATCGCTGCAAACTGCAAGACTTGTGCAAACAGGGCCTCATTGCCGCCACCTGCACCGCCCGCAATAGTTTCAAACGGCGGGTCTAAAAATACCACGTCCCAACCTGCGCCTTTTTGAGCGCCTAACAAGGATAAAGCATCACCTGCCACCACACGCACACCAGCCATTGAAAACTTCGCTTGGGAGGCGTTGAGTGCCTGCAGAGCAGCACGGTCTCGCTCAACAAGCCACGTCATACTGGCACCGCGTGAGGCCGCCTCAAAACCCAATGCACCGCAACCAGCAAATGCATCCAGGCATGTGCGCCCGCTTAGGTCTTGTCCCAGCCAATTGAACAGCGTCTCGCGGATACGGTCACCCGTGGGACGCAAGCCGCTGGCCAACGGCACTGTCAGCTTGCTACGCTTGAATGTGCCACCGATAATACGCACCTCACCGGCTTTTGCATGCGGTTTTTTAAGTTGTGCAGGGACCGTGGAAACAGGGCGACCACCTGCTTGAACGTGTTTAAGTGGGGTGTGGCTGGTTTTCATAGAATAGGTCTATTGTAGAAAAAACATCATGTTCAGCTTTTTCAAGAAAAAACCAAGCCT
>CALBWZ010000324.1 GCA_937893415.1 uncultured Comamonadaceae bacterium
AAGGCTTTACAGAAAAGCCAGCCCAAGACAAAGCCGAGGCCTTGCTGCTCTCAGGCAGTGTGCTCTGGAACGCAGGCATCTTCTTGTGTTCTGCTCAAACCCTGCTCAGCGCTCTGGGCCAGCAAGCCCCAGACATCTTGCAAGCCTGCCGTCAAGCCATGGCGTCAGCCGCCCAAGACGGCAACTTTGTGCGCCCGCAGCCGGAATCGTTTGAAGCCTGTCGTTCAGAAGGCATTGACTACGCCGTCATGGAGCACCACGCAAACGTGGCCGTGCTGCCCTTTGCCAGCGCCTGGAGCGATGTCAGCAGCTGGAACGCTGTGGCAGACCTGACCCCAACAGCATTGAACCCATGGAGTCAACCGCAGGTTCGGTGTGGCAATGGAACAAGGGCAGCTGTCTATCCCAGTTGAGGCAACAGAGGTTGTTAAGCCAGGACGTTTGATGTATGTTGTTTTGCTGTGTGTACATCACGCCATACAAGTGATTGGCAGGGACGTTGTGGCATTGACCTAGGACCGCACACCATGACCCTGTTGCTTATTTGCCAGTCTTACCCAGCCAATCGATGACCAATTGCGTGACCTGTTCAGGTTGCTCGCGGTGCAAAAAATGTCCCGCACCAGGTACCAGTTCAAAATGATATTCTCCAGTGAAATATTGCCCTTGGTCGGACATCAGTTCAGCGCGTAAGTCGTCGGCGCCGCACAGCGCCAGTGTTGGCGTCTGTATTGTTCGCTCCATCGCGCGGCGTAAATCGTCAAGACGTGGGTCCATCTTTTGAACATCAAACATGGCACGGTAATAGCCCAGCGTTGCCGCAAGAGCACCGGGTTGTTTGAGCATGTCCTTGATGCTTGCAATATGTGCTTCATCACAGTGGCCTGGTGTGGTCCAGTAGTCCCAGAGATAGTCAATGAAGGCAAAATCGTTCTCGGGCAGCGCTTTTTCAGGCAGGTTCGGAAGCTGAAAGAACCACCAGTGAAACGAGCGTTGCACATGCTTGGGTAGCAGCAAGCTCTTGTTGACCTCCGCCGGATGAGGCACAGCCATAACCACTGCGCGGCGCACCAATTCAGGGTACGCAGCCACAACGCCGTAGGCTGTGATGGCACCCCAGTCTTGGCTCACCAGGTAGACGGGTTCACCCTCGCTGAGCGCACCAATTAAAGCGGCCACGTCGCGCACGAGTGTGGCCTTGTCGTAATAGCCGTTGTGTGGAATGTCCGTCGGTGGGTAACCACGCAAGAATGGCGCGATGACGCGGTATCCAGCTGCAGCGAGCGACGTCATCTGGTGGGACCATGTATGCGCTGTGTCTGGGAAGCCGTGCAGCATCAACACAAGTGGGCCATGGCCCTCCTCCAGGTAAGCGAATCTGAGGCCGTTGGCATTGATGGTGTTCATGGTCATGGTACGTGTGTGCGTGGTAAGAGCCAGATGAATGTGACTCACATTGATGGTGCCAACGTTCACTAGACAGTTAACCGCTATTGAATCAGGACAGTTGTGCGCACGCTACCCCTGGTTGTCACTTCAGTCACAGCGGCCGCGCTGGTTCGAGATGCCGCCTCGCCAATGCATGTGGTGAGTTGTGTGCGGCATTGGCTGGTTATTGGTGCGGTGCACAAGTGACAGACATAAAAAAACGGCTGCACTCTGTAAGGTGCAGCCGGTTGTTCAGCGCGCAGGATGTAGATAACCGTCAGCGCCAGATCAATATGGCCACGTGTGGCGTTGGAGTAAGGGCAAACTGTGTGGGTTGTTTCGACCAACGTGTGCAACGCAGCTTGGTCCATGCCGGGTACGTTGATTGGTAACGCCACTGCCATGTTGAAGCCGTCAGGGGGTCGTACCCGCACCGAAAGGACCAATGCCAACTGCACCAGTGATGGTTGTGTCGGCCAGTAAGTCAATCTTTTCTAGATTACCGACAAGCTTCATGGCACCTAAGAAACAGGCTGAATAGCCTGCAGCAAACAGCTGCCCAGGATTTACCCCGCCGCCTGCGCCGCCCATTTCTGTGGGAGGAGCCAGCTAAACGTTTAGCAGGCCGTCACTGGACATGGCTCGGCCTTCACGGCCGCATGTTGCGCTGGCGTGAGCGGTGTAAACGATTTTGGCAGGTTGGGTCAGGGGTTTCCTTTTGGAGAGTTCCCCCGAGATGGGCGTTGTTGAAGAAAGTGTCAGGAGGCTCCGCCCACCAGTTGCTTGCGCAATGATTGGATGTGCTGGGTGAGTGCGGACATTTCAGCCACGCTGCATTGACTGGCACACAAGATGCAGGTGGGTAGG
>CALBWZ010000325.1 GCA_937893415.1 uncultured Comamonadaceae bacterium
GCAAAAAAGGTGATGGCTTAACACCCAGCCCCTGACGCCACGGCATCACGCCCTCACGTTCTCCACAAGGTTAAGGCATGGTGTGTATGGGCAGGTCATTGGCCGCAGCAATTGTGGCCAGCTGAGCGCGGCTCAAACGTTTGAAATAACGTGCAAGCTGTTTGCGCGTGGCTTCAACAAACCAGTCGCTTGTATGGTGTACCTTGAGCTTGGCAACGATGGCCAATGCCGCTGCAAAATGTGGTTCAAGTGCGGCAACCGCCACACGGCCATCCGCACAGGCATACACGCGGTAACCTGCGTGTGCCCCTCCAACCGCACCGTCTGGTGTGGTTAGCCCCCAAGCTTGAGGCAGACCCAGCCACTGCGCCGCAGTGCTTAAAGCAACCTCTTGACGCTTGGCTTGACCTGTATGTTCTCGCACCAACAAGGCACTTAACGTGGCCTGGGTTGCCATTAATGCGCCACCCATGTCTGCAAACAACGACGGTGGCAGGTTCAAGCCATTGACCAGTCCTTGTTCGGCCATGTAGGTGAGGTCGTGTCCTGGAATTTCGGCTAAAGGGCCTGGCGCACCAACGACATCGATGTGTATGAGTTTGGGAAAGCGTTGGTGGAGCGTACGCCAGCCCAAACCGAGTTTGCGCATGGCGGACGGTCTGAATGAGCTCAGCAGCACATCTGCAGTTGCCAGCTGCTGTGCCAAGGCTGTTTGACCAGCACTGGTTTTTAAATCAACGCTGTGCTGCTTGATGCCGGCGTGCATGTGGGCATAAGCCTGCGGTTTGTAATGCCACATGGGGTCGCCGCCGGGTGGTTCAATCTTGATGCAGCTGGCCCCCATGGCTTTCAGTTGCATCAAGCAAGCAGGGCCTGGCAGGTTGAGTGCCAAGCTGACAATGCGAACCCCGCGAAGCGGTTTGGTGGAAGTTGGACTGAACATAAGCCCAGTTTACAAACGCTGGGTTTAAAAGGGTGTCGCTACAGCGGCAGACCCACATAGTTTTCTGCCAAGCTGGTGGCGGCCGCTGTCGAGTTAACCAAATAATCCAGCTCGGCTTCTTGCACTTTTTGGTTAAAGCTTCCCAGTTCAGGAAACTGGTGCATCAAGGACGTAAACCACCACGAGAAGCGCTCAGCTTTCCACACACGAGACAAGGCCTGCGCTGAGTAGCCATCAATGCCACCACTGTCGTTGTCGTTAAAGTAGCGCTCAAAAGCTTGAGCCAAGTACATGACGTCTGAAGCGGCTAGGTTCAGGCCTTTTGCGCCAGTAGGGGGCACGATATGCGCGGCATCGCCGGCCAGCATGAGGCTGCCAAAGCGCATGGGTTCTGCAACAAAACTGCGCAGCGGTGCAATGCTTTTTTCAATAGAAGGGCCAGTCACCAAGGCCTCGGCCGCTTGCGGGTCAAGGCGGTTGCCAAGTTCGTGCCAAAAAGCCTGATCACTCCACTGCTCGACTGTGTCACTGAGCGGGCACTGCAGGTAGTAGCGGCTGCGGGTTTTGCTGCGCATGGAGCACAGCGCAAAACCGCGCTCGGTGTTGGCATAAATCAGCTCGTCAGCCACTGGCGGGACATCGGCCAATACGCCTAACCACCCAAATGGATAGATCTTCTCGTAGTGCTGAATGGCGCTGCTTGGCACGCTCGCGCGGCACACCCCATGGAATCCATCGCAGCCTGCGATAAACCTAGCTTTGAGTTGATGCGCTTGGCCGTTGAGGGTGTAGGTGACACGTGGCGAGTCGCCATCAAAGTCATGGATGGCGACATCGCTGGCGTTGTAAATAGTGGTGAGGTTGGACGCCTCGCGGGCATGCATCAGGTCTTTGGTGACCTCGGTTTGGCCATATACCATCACCTGTTTCCCACCTGTCAGTGCGGCCAAGTCAATCCGGTGACGCTCGCCTTTAAAGAGCAAGTCAAAGCCATGGTGGGGGAGCCCCTCTTGGTGCATGCGCGCATCAACACCAACGCGGCTCAAGGCATCTACGGTGCCTTGCTCCAAAACGCCGGCACGAATGCGCCCCAGCACATAGTCTGGACTTTGGCGCTCAATGATGACGCTGTTTATGCCTGATTTGGCGAGCAATTGGCCTAGCAGTAGACCCGCTGGTCCAGCACCAACAATAGCAACTTGCGTAGATGTCATAGCTTGAATCACTTGTTTGTAAACGGTGTCTAAAGATGGTATGTAGGTTATGACCCGGCACCGCGATGCACAATTAGGGACAAACGTGTTGTGCGCGATTAATATTTTATTTGCGCGATAATCGCGCAAATACGTACCAAAGGAGTGATGGCTATGGTCGGAGAAGCAGGTAACACGCAAGGCAAGACGAAAGAAAGAACGCAGGGCCCCGTTCAGTTGGGTGTCATTCAGCAAGCGGACTTTATTGCGGGTCTAGGAAAAGGGTTGTCTGTTTTGGGGGCATTTAACGTGACTCGACAACGCATGAACGCCACACAGGCTGCGCAACGCGTGGGTTTAACGCGAGCCGCAGCTAGGCGATATTTGCTTACATTGCAGTCATTGGGCTATTTAGATTCAGATGCCACCCATTTTTGGCTGACACCGAAAGTGTTGCAGTTCAGTGGCAATTACCTAGCCTCTGCGCAATTGCCTCGCATTGCACAGCCAACGCTTGACGAGCTCAGCGCCCACACTGGCGGGGCTTTTTCTGTGGTGGTGGCCGATGGTGCTGAGGTGGTCATTGTGGCCAGAGGCCGCGACAGCTTGCGCAGCGCAGTGGCACAGTTGCCCGCTATCAACGACTTACCCTCGCGTGCGGCGCAGCAACTCAGCCAGGCTCAAGCGCATGCGCGCAGCATGATGAGTATGGCGCAAGGGCTGCACTTAGGTGCCAGGTTGCCCATGCACGCGACGTCTACAGGCCAAGTGCTCATGGCCAGTTGGAGTGCACCTCAATTGAAGGCGTGGCTTGATCAGCATGCGCTCAAAGCGCTCACATCGCACACACTAACAACCGCCAGTGCTTTACAGAAGCGTCTAAAAACTGTGCGCAGCAGTGGCTGGTGTTGTGCCTCGCAAGAGCATGAACTGGGCGTTAAGGCAGTGGCTGTGCCTGTGCACAGGCGTGATGGCACAGTTGTTGGCGCATTGAATGTGGTCTTGGGCGTGGCATTGCATGCGCCAACATCAACACACAGCTCAACAAGTTCAGGGTCAGATGCAGATTTGATACAGCAGTGGTTGCCTTGGTTGCAGGAGGCTGCGCAGCGTTTGCGCACAATGACTTAGTTTGACAGCCGCTACTGCCAAGCGCTGACCCATGTTGTAGCCCACAACGCGGCGGCCTCGTTGGCGTCTACGTCGCTGGCGGCGTCGTGCTCAAATATGTCACCTACGCGCTGGGCACCTACATCTTGTAGTTTGGCATCAATCAGCCTAGCGCCTGCGCCGTAGGTTTCGCCGTAGCTGCTGTCGCCCAGCGCCATCAGCCCGTAGCGCACATGGCCTAAGTAAGCTGGCTCTAGGTCAAAAGAGGCCAGAAAGGCCTGCGCATTATCTGGCACATCGCCGTTGCCGTAGGTGGACGAGTACACGATGTATGCCTTGCCAATGGCGGCCTCAGCGGGGACACTGTTTGATGAGCCAGAGTCAGAACCAGAGCCAAACAAGCCAATGCCATGTTCTTCGCCAAGTACGGTGATGACAATTGATGCGAAATACGCATCCAAAACTTTCGCGCTGGCTTGCGCGGCAAGGCGGGCGGTGTCGCCGGTGGTGCCAACTAAAATATGCAGGTGCCTGATATTACTCATGTGTGCTTGGACGGTCGGTAAAAAATTAAATTACACCATGGTTGCAAAACGTCCATAGATCACGCTACAATTTGAGGCTTAGTCGGAGCGTAGCGCAGCTTGGTAGCGCACCTGGTTTGGGACCAGGGGGTCGTAGGTTCGAATCCTACCGTTCCGACCATCAATTAAATGATCTGTCATCTAGGATCTACTCAAAAAAGCCCATTCACTGGGCTTTTTTTTTGGCTAACTCTTGCCCAACTCATTTCAATACATGCCTGGCTTACGTACCCTGTAGCAGCGTTCGTGTGTCGATCCCCACCATGTGCGTTGTGTTTGTGCGTGTTGTCTCGCCGCTAACCATGCCTGCATGTTCACGTGCATCCAACGGTAAAGACTGAAACGCTTGTCAGCGCCACGAAATCACCCACTAGCCAAGGCCTCACGTTGTATGCCGTGAGTTAGACAGTTGGGCGTTGGCACTGGCAAG
>CALBWZ010000326.1 GCA_937893415.1 uncultured Comamonadaceae bacterium
CCAGCAGACACGTTGGCATTGTTAACGAGCACCGTAGAAATATCTGGCGGCACCGTTGGCGGCGTCGGCGTTTGGTAGCTGAGTGTCGCGCTTAGCTTGCTGGGGTTATTCGGATTTTCTATCACGCGAAATTGCGCAGCAGCAGCAATTTTTTGTGGGTCATCCAGCAACACGCGCATCCCACCAGCCGCGTAGCCGCCAGCGTTAACCGCATCAAAGCCAAAAAAATCTGAGCCCGGGTTGCCGTAGCCGTCGAGGCTTTCGCCGTGTATGGCATTGACCGCGTCCGCAAAGGTGACGGCCAAGGTATCTAAAGCATTTCTCGCTGGTGTTAAGACTTGCTCACGAAATGTCAGCAAACCGCCGACTTCCCCTCTGGAGATATCAGATAGGTTTTCGATGGTGCCGTCTTCACTGCGCAGACCCATGGTGACCACACTAGAGGCGGTCGAGCCGTATGTGGCGACGAGTGGCTTGACTTGCTGGTTGTTGACCAACAAGCCCTGCGTCATGGTTTGGCCCAAGCTCACGCTAACAGTGCCGTTGGTGGTGAAGCTTGTTTTGATGCTGGCAAACTGCGACAGTTTTTTCAGCACCACATCGCGCTGGTCTAGCAATTCGGGGGGTTGCTTGGACGTTGTAATGTTTTTGGCCAACTGCTTGTTGATCATCGCCAGCTGATTGGCCAGCGTATTAATTTGACCAACCTTTGAGTCGAGGGCTTGACCCGTCTCAGCTTGTAACGATTCCAGCTGACCAGACAGCTCTCTAAAGCGTGATGTCAGGCTGCCAGAATCGCTCATGAAGCTGGCGCGTAATATGGTGGAAGACGGGTCTGTCGACAGCGCTTGTGCGCCAGCAAAAAACTGGTTGATGGCCGTGGCAAGCCCCGTTGACTCGCTACCCATGATGTCCACCACTCGGTTGGCGTAGCTCAGCATAGGCTCTTGCGCGGCCAGCTCACTTTGGCTGTTGCGCAAGTTTGACTCAATAAAGTCGTCGACTTGGCGCTTTACACCGTCAAACAACACACCGTTGCCAATGTACACAGTGCCTTGCTTGCTGGGCGTATTGGCAACCAGGCTGATATCTTGGCGTGAGTAGCCTTCGGTGCCTACGTTGGCAATATTGTTGCTCACCGTGCCCAAGGCACGTTGGTACGCCATGACTGCCGTGCTGCTGATGCTAAGCATGTCACTCATAAGGTGTCTCCTGAATCAGCGCTGTCAGCGTTTACATAGCCGTCGCCTGCGTCATTGAGTTGGCGCTGCTGGGCCACACTGACGGCTGAATGTGTAGGTGCGACCGCTGGTGCAGTGCCGCTAGGCGTTTGACGCGTCCAGTGACCGGGCATAGGCATGGGCTTGCCCACGGCGTAGCTGTCCAGCGGCAAGGCGTTGCCGCCAGCTGGCGGATTGTTGCCGCCCAGCGGTATGGCCTGCGTTGGTTTGTGGATGGGCATGTACGTGTCGACGGCATCCAGCGCCGTTGATGGTGGCGAGCGGCTCGCATCGCTGCCAAGCTGTTGCTGCAGCAAGTCGGCCATGCCCATGTTGCCTCTTGAGGCCATGGAGACTGATATTTCACGGTCGAACATACCTTGGTAGGTATCTAACGCGTCTGACTGCAGCATGTCGCTTTTAAACGTGGCCTCGCGCATGGACTTGAGCATCATCTGAAT
>CALBWZ010000327.1 GCA_937893415.1 uncultured Comamonadaceae bacterium
CTTCTTGAATGGCGACGTTGCGCCAGCGGTGAGGTCTGTAAAACTTGGTGACCACGGTGGATGGTACGCCCGCGTCGTCTTCTACATGGAACTGCACGACCCGGTTTTCGTAAGAGCTCAAGGCCAGCATGCGGCCATCGCCCGCCAAACCCACACTGGCTAAGGCGTCTAGCATCACATCTGGTGTGAGTTGCTCGTAGCCAGTGGGCGCGTGGTTGTCGGGGCTTGCTGGTGCGTCTGTGTCGTGGTGGTTGTGCATCCCCTATTGTCACCACCTTATGATTGGACAATGGCCAAACAACACGCAGCTACAAAAACCGCACCGACTTTACAAGAACAACTGCCAGAGTTGCGCGACGGGCAGTCTGTGGACTTGCTCAAAGCGCTGCATATACTCACGCGCGACGGCAAGCTCAACCAAGACAGCCGGCGCAAGCTCAAGCAGGTGTACCACTTGGTGCAGTTCATTGAGCCGTTGATTGCGGCGCAACACAAAGAACGCGGCGCGGTGACTGTGGTAGACCACGGCGCGGGCAAGTCTTACCTAGGTTTTATCTTGTATGACTTGGTGTTAAAAGCCTTGGACAATGGCCAAGTCATTGGCATAGAGACGCGTTCAGAGTTGGTGCAAAGCTCGCAAACCTTGGCGCTACAGCTCGGGTTTGAGCGCATGGCGTTTCATGCCTTGAGTGTCGAGCAAGCCATGACCAGCGACGCCTTGCCCCATAAAGTAGACGTGGTGACGGCGCTGCACGCCTGCGACACCGCCACCGATGACGCCATTGGTTTTGGCCTCAAGCACCAAGCCAGCGCCATGGTGATAGTGCCGTGTTGCCAAGCCGAAATGGCCAGCGTGATGCGCCGGCAAAAAGCCTTGAACTTGTCACGCACTCCCCTGTCTGAGTTGTGGCGTCACCCCCTACACGCCCGAGAATTTGGCAGCCAAATAACGAATGTATTGCGCTGCCTGCGTTTAGAGGCCAGTGGCTACCAGGTGACCGTGACCGAATTGGTGGGCTGGGAGCACTCCATGAAAAACGAGTTGATTTTGGCCAAGCGTGTCGGTGCACCCAAAGCCGGTGCGCAACAGCGCATCGACGATATCTTGGCTGAAATGGGTGTGCCGGCTATGGCCAGCCGGTTTGCTGGCATGGCTTCATAAAGGGCAACGTTTACCTGGCTACTACCATCGCAGTTCCCAGCACGGCCACTGCGGCGCCAATCCAAGCGCCTGGTGCTGGGGCGCTGCGAAATGTCCACCACAGCATGGGCAGTATGAGCACCGGCGACAAGCCTGACAACACACCCACACTGCCCACTGGGCCATCGCGCAAAGCCCACAGCAACAGGCCCATGCCAAGACCCATACCCACCCAACTGCTGATGGCGGTTTGTTTGAGTAGGGTCCACGTGAGTGGGCTGTGCGTGCTTGCCGACCGCGGGTTCACCACCCGCCACAGCCACAGCGCAATGACGGCGGCCGTGACACGCACCGCAGACGCAGCAACGGGGTCAAAGCCGACGTCACCACCCAGGGCTGGTTTGGCAATCAATGCGCCAGTGGCTTGGCCCAGTGCGGCCAGCAAGGCCAAGCTCACACCAGCCACAGTGCTGGGCGCGCTGTCCCATTGCGACACATTTGTTTTGCTCTTGCCCCACGCCACGGCCACCATCACACCCGCCACAGTCACGCCTGCGCCTATGTAGGCTTGCACACCCAGGCGCTCGCTTAAAAACAAGTAGCCCAACAAGGCGCTGAACAACGCGTGCGAGGCAAATAACACGCCAGTGCGCCGCGGGCCAAGCCTGTTCATCGCTGCGAACAACAGCGTGTCGCCTACAAAAATACCCACCAGTCCGCTGGCCACCATCACGCCCCAAGTGTTCACTGCAAGCGGTGGCAGTTGGCTGAACAACGCCACAAGCAGCCACAGCACAAAGGTCACGGTCGTCATGCGCCAACGCACAAAGGCGATGGCGCCCAGTGCTTTGCTGGGTGCGGCAGACAGCAAGCCGCTGGCCGCTGGCCGCCCAACAAGTGGCAGCGCCCAGCGCCAATAGGTCGTAGTGTTGTATCAACGGTGTGGGTTACAAAAGTACGCTACAAGCGAGACAAGCACTGTGCGCTACTGCTCTTTGACATAGGGTTTGCCGATAGCCGCGGGTGCCACGGCCTTGCCAATAAAGCCAGCCAGCAGCACGACCGTCAGCACATAGGGCAGTGCTTGAATGGCTTGCACAGGCACCTCACCTATAAGGGGCAACGCCGTGCCTTGCATGCGAATGGCGGCGGCGTCGAGGAAGCCAAATAACAGACAGGCCCACATGGCACCCACCGGATGCCAGCGCCCAAAAATGAGTGCCGCCAAGGCCATAAAACCTCGCCCCGCAGTCATGTTGCTAGAAAACGCAGCGCTTTGCGCCAACACCAAGTAGCTGCCTGCCAAGCCGCACAGCACACCGTTTAATGTGAGCGCGGTATAACGCAAGCCGTGAACCGACACACCTGCCGCATCGACCATGTGCGGGTTTTCGCCCACAGCGCGCAAGCGCAAGCCAAAGCGCGTTTTAAACAGCAACCACCATGTGGAGGGCACCAAGGCCAAGGCCAGGTACACCAGCGCGTTGTGGCTCAGCAGGCCCTCGCCAACAATGGCCTGCAACCACGGCCAGTTGGCAAACGCATCCTGTGCTTGCGGCCACAAGGCTTGTATGCGCACCTCTGTAGACACCGGCGGCGTTTGCCCGCCTTGTGCAAACCATGCAATGCCCAGCACCATGGTCAAGCCAACGGCAATGATGTTGATTGCAATGCCTGAAACCACTTGGTCACCGCGGTAGCTGACACAGGCCAGGCCGTGCATCCAAGACAGCACAACCGACACGCCAATGGCGCAGGCTGCAGCTAGGCTTGTAGAGCCAAGAGCCGCGCCGGCTGCACCAGCTGCGAAAGCAGCAAACAGCATCTTGCCTTCGAGGCCAATGTCAATCACGCCAGAGCGCTCAGACAACAAGCCTGCCAGCGCACAAAACAACAACGGTGTGGCCATGCGCAGCGTAGAAGCCAGCATGTTGCCGATGAGGACTTCATCCATATCAGGCTCCCTTGGCGCGAGCCGCGCCAAACAGGTTGAGCAAGGCATTGAGTGGCTTGGCCACCCAAGGCGCAATCACATAAATCATGGCGCCTGAGAACAGCACGACCAAGCCTTGCATCAGCACCACCATGTCGCGGCTAAACCCCTTGACCTCAAAGGCCACCTCGGCGCCGCCTTGAAACAGCGCACCAAACAGCAAGCTGGCAAACACAATGCCGACCGGGTGGTTGCGCCCCATGAGTGCCACAGCAATGCCGGTAAAGCCCGCGCCGCTGACAAACTCCAACAACAACTTGCCGCTGACGCCCGCAATTTCGTTCATACCGACCATGCCAGCCAGCGCGCCAGACACAGCCATGGCCAACACAATATGGCGCTTGGCGTTGATGCCGGCGTATTCAGCCGCGCTGGCACTTGAACCCACGGCGCGCACGTTGTAGCCAGCCTTGCTGCGCCACAAAAACAAGTACACCGCCACGGCTGCGGCCAAGGCGATGAACAAGCTGGTGTTAAGCGGGGAGGCCGGCCATTCAATGCCTAATCCAGCCAATGCCTCATGCATACGGGGCAAGTTCGCCGACGGCTCAAACGGGACGCTTTCCACAGACATGGTGCCCGCAGGGCGCAAGTGGTTGACCAGCAAATACACCAGCACGCTGCTGGCAATGAAGTTGAACATGATGGTTGTGATCACCACATGGCTGCCGCGGTAGGCTTGCAAATAGCCAGTTACTGCCGCCCACAACATGCCAAATGCAGCCCCAACAACCAGCATCAGCGGCAGCATCAGCCAAGCGGGCAAGTAGGGTGACAACCACAGCGCCACCAAGCCTGTGCCCAAACCGCCCATGATGGCTTGGCCTTCTCCACCAATGTTGAACAAGCCGCCGTGAAAGGCCACGGCCACGGCCAAGCCAGTAAAGATAAACGTTGTGGTGTAGTACAAGGTGTAGCTCACACCTCTAGCCGTACCAAATGCGCCGTAAATTAAAAAAGACAGCACCTCCATGGGGTCTTGCCCAATGAGCGCCACCACAACGCCGGCGACCGCCAAGGCCACCGCCAAACAGACGATGGGCAGCACCACGAGCTCGGCCCATCTGGGCATGTTGGTGTTGCTCATACGTTTTCCGCCGTCATCAGCAGGCCCAAGTTGGTCTCGTTGCAATCGTCGATGGCCAACTCGCCAGTGACACGCCCGTTGTTCATCACAATGACGCGGCTGGCCAAGGCCAAAATTTCGTCCAGCTCGCTGGACACCACCAGCACCGCACAACCGGCATCGCGCATGGCGCGCAGTTGGGCGTAAATAAACTCAATCGCACCAACGTCTACGCCGCGTGTGGGCTGTCCCACCAATAAAATGTGGGGTGCTTGGCCCAGTTCGCGCGCCAGCACCAGCTTTTGCTGGTTGCCGCCAGAAAAGTGGCTGCTTTGCAACTCGGCGTTTCTTGGCCTCACGTCAAAAGCCTCCATCATGTTGCGTGTGGCTGTGCGCATGGCGCTGTGGCGCATCCAGCCGCCAGTGGTGTAGTTGGGCAAGTCGCCATAGCCCAACACAGCCGATTCCCAAGCCGAAAATGCCATGACCAACGCACGCGCATGGCGGTCTTCGGGCACGTGGGCGATGCCCAGTTGTCTGGCGGTTTGTGGGTCTAGCCAATGCGCTGGCTTGAAGGTCTGAGTCATGACTTGCAACTCACCGCTTTGCGGCGAGAGCAAACCGGCCAGCACGTCTAAGAGCTCGCTTTGACCGTTGCCCGACACGCCCGCCACCCCAACAATTTCTCCTGCTCGCAAGGTGATATCGAGCTGGCGCAAGCGCGCAACACCCAAGGCGTCTTGTACGTTTATGCCGCTGGCTTGCAGCAACACCGCGCCGTCCTGCACACCAACGCTGCCGTCGCGACCAATGTGTACCTTGCGCCCCACCATGGCTTCAGCCAATATTTCGAGAGTGGCTTGTGCAATGGGCATGTCAGCAACCACCTCACCTGCGCGCATTACGGTCACCGCATCGCACAAACCCATGACCTCTTTCAGCTTGTGCGTAATGATGATCAGCGTGGTACCTCGCGCACGCAGGCCGCGCAAGACGTCAAACAGCTGTGCCGTTTCTTGCGGTGTGAGCACCGCAGTGGGCTCGTCCAAAATTAAGATATTGGCGCCTCGGTGCAACGCCTTGATGATTTCCAAGCGCTGCCTGTCGCCAACCGCCAAGTCGCGGACCATGCTGTCCAAGTCCAGGTGCAAGCCAGTGCGTTGCATCAAATCGCGCAGTTGGCCGCGTGTGGCTTTGTCGGCGCGGCTGAGCAGCCAATGGGGTTCAGCACCCAGCATGATATTGTCCAACACGCTTAAGGTGTCTACCAACATAAAGTGCTGGTGCACCATGCCAATGCCCAGCGCGATGGCGTCGTCGGCATTGTGGATAGTGGCGGCTGTGCCGTTGATATCAATGCGTCCTGCGTCTGCTTGGTACAAGCCATACAGCACGGACATCAGCGTGCTTTTACCCGCACCGTTTTCACCCACAATGCCGTGTATTGTGGCCGTTGCCACGTTGAGGTTGACGTGTCGGTTGGCATACACCGCGCCAAATCTTTTTTCTATGCCGTACATACCCACGCTAACAGTGCCCACGGTTGCAGTCGGTGCAGTGGCCGTTGTGTGGCTGGGCAAGGTGGTTTTATCCATGGCGTATCCAACTAGATAACACAGCTAAAAAGCCCACTACTCGTGAGAGTGCTGTGGGCTTTGCTTGTGGTGCATCGCCCCAACGGCCTTGTTCAGGTCACTGGGGTGAGGTGCTGTTTACAGATTACAAGCGTTGTCAGCCATGAAGTCCGCGACCTTGATATCGCCGCTGATGATGCCGGCTTTGGCCGCCTCAACGGCCTGTTTCATATCGGCTGTGACCAACTCGGCGTTGTTGTCGTCCATGGCGTAGTCGACGCCGCCTTCTTTCAAGCCGAGCACTGACACGCCAACTGTGTGCGCCATGGCCACGTTGTACACCGCCACGTCAACACGCTTGAGCATAGAGGTCAGCATCGTGCCTGGTTGCACATGGTTTTGGTTGCTGTCTACCCCAATGGCCAACTTGCCACTGTCTTTAGCCGCTTGGTACACGCCCATGCCAGTGCCGCCAGCGGCTGCAAACACCACGTCTGCGCCCTTGGAAAACTGTGACTTGGCCAACTCGCCCCCGCGGGCTGGGTCGTTCCAAGCCGCGCCAGTGGTGCCTGTCATGTTGGCAAATACCTCGTTGCTGGCGTTAACGGACATGACACCTTGGCGGTAGCCACATTCAAATTTACGAATCAATGGAATGTCCATGCCACCTACAAAACCGACCTTGCCGGTTTTGCTGGCCTTGGCGGCCATCACGCCGACCAAGTAGCTGCCTTCTTGTTCTTTAAACACGACAGACTGCACGTTGGGCGCAACCACCACCATATCGATGATGGCGAACTTGAGATTAGGAAACTCTTTGGCAACCTTCTCAATGCTGGAGGCTTGACCAAAGCCAATGCCGATGATGGGGCTGGCACCTTTTTCGGCCATGCGGCGAATGGCTTGCTCGCGCTGTGATTCGTTGGAAATTTCAAACTCAAGGTAGTCTTTGCCAGACTCTTTTTTCCACTTTTCCATGCCCCGGTATGCCGACTCATTGAACGACTTGTCGAACTTGCCGCCCATGTCAAACACAATGGCTGGTACCGCAGTGATGGCGACAGCCACAGGTTCTTCCTTCTTAGACGTAAAAGTGAACAGGGCATACGCTGCAACTGCCACAATAACGCCAGCCAATAAACCTAATTTTGCTTGTTGTTTCATGTGTGTCTCCATCATTTTAAAAATGGCTTAGCCAGCGGTTGTGTGCTGGTAGCCGTTGCCTTAAAAACTGCTTGCGCTTGCTAGTATGCCTTAGGTATTACAGGTTTTGTAAGCGCCGCGTATTGCACAGCCACTGCCGCACCCAAGCGGGCATTGTTCATGACCAGTGACATATTGGACTCTAGGCTGCGCCCGCCAGTCAACGCCGCCACCCTAGCCAGCAAAAACGGTGTGGACGCTTTGCCACTCACGCCTTGCGCCGCCGCGTCGGCCAAGGCGGCCTCAATGGCTTGGTCAATGACGGCTTTGGGCATGTCAAATTCAGCCTCTATGGGGTTGGCTATGACCATGCCGCCCGCCAACCCCATGCCCCATTGGGCGGCCATGGCCTGCGCGACAGCCAGCGGTGTATCCACCCGGTAGTTCAGTGCATAACCGCTGGTGCGGGTGTAAAAAGCAGGCAACTCGTCGGTCTGGTAGCCCAGCACAGGGACGCCGTGGGTTTCTAGGTATTCAAGCGTGAGGCCTAAATCTAAAATAGATTTGGCACCCGCGCACACCACGGCCACAGGTGTTTGAGCCAACTCTTGCAAGTCTGCTGACACATCAAAGCTGTGTTGTGCGCCTCTGTGCGCGCCGCCAATACCGCCAGT
>CALBWZ010000328.1 GCA_937893415.1 uncultured Comamonadaceae bacterium
TGTTGTGCATGGCTGCCAAGTAGGCATGGCGAACGAAGGGATTCAGGGCGCCATTCGCGGACTGGCCGTGTTGGTTGCAGGCGGTCAGCAAGCTGTCCCAATGGTCTTGTGCAATGCCGGCGGGGTCTTGTATGACACGGGTGACATAATTGTCAACGCTCATTGCTTTGCTACCCAAATTTTGTCACTTATGCGCATTTCTGTTGCTCAATTTAATTTTGTTGTTGGCGATGTCGCCGGCAACGCCCAGCGCATCGTCCAAGCGGCCAAGGACGCGCACAGCGCAGGGGCGCAGTTACTGCTCACGCCTGAGTTGGCGTTGTCTGGCTACGCGGCTGAGGACTTGTACCTGCGCTCGCAGTTTACAACTGCATCTGATGATGCCTTGAAAACAATTGCCTCGCTGACTGCCCACTTAGTAGGCCTGCACATTGTGGTGGGACATGCCACGGCGCGCACAGACGCGACGATTCGCACCGACAGTGTGGCCACAGCACCGTGCCTCAACATGGCCACTGTGCTGCACGCCGGTCAAGTGGTAACAAGCTATGCCAAGCGCGAATTACCCAACTACCAAGTATTTGATGAACGGCGCTACTTTGCGCCCGGCGACAAGCCTTGCGTGTTTGAAGTGGCGGGCATGCAAGTGGGTTTACTCATTTGCGAGGACGCGTGGTTTGAGCAGCCCGCCCTAGACACGCAAGCCGCAGGCGCACAAGTGCTGGTGGTGATCAATGCATCGCCCTTTCACATGGGCAAAAGTGCACAGCGTGAAGTTGCCATGGCGCAGCTGGTCAAGCGTGTGCCGCTGCCCCTTGTTTACGCCCACATGGTCGGCGGGCAGGACGAGCTGGTGTTTGAAGGTCGCAGTTTTATGCTCAACGCCCACGGCAATGTCACAGCCAGAGCCCCGGGTTTTGTGGAGCAACTCAGCACTTGGGACTTAGATGTTGCCAACCCCAACAACAACAGCAACAATCCTGTTGCGCCGCTTGAAGACGAGTTGAGCGACTTGTGGCAGGCCTTGGTGCTGGGCGTGCGTGACTACATCGGCAAAAATAAATTTCCAAGCGTTGTTTTGGGCTTGTCTGGCGGCATTGACTCGGCCTTGGTATTGGCCATTGCGGTCGACGCCTTGGGCAAAGACCGTGTGCGCGCCGTCATGATGCAGTCACCTTATACCGCTGATATATCGTGGCTAGACGCTGCTGAGATGGCCAAGCGTATGGGCGTGCGCTATACCGAGCTGAACATCACGCCACACTTTGAGGCGTTCAAGCAATCTTTGGCGGGCGAGTTTGAAGGCTTGGGCGAAGACACCACAGAAGAAAATCTGCAAGCCCGCATTCGCGGTACCTTGCTGATGGCCTTGAGCAACAAGTTTGGCAGCATGGTGTTGACCACGGGCAACAAAAGCGAAATGGCCACAGGCTACTGCACGTTGTATGGTGACATGGCCGGTGGCTTTGCCGTCATCAAAGACCTGCTGAAAACACGCGTGTTTGCCTTGTGCCATTGGCGCAACGTCCACAACCCATTTGGCACGTGTGACAACCCTATTCCTCAGCGCATCATCACCCGTCCGCCCAGCGCAGAGTTGCGCGCTGACCAAACCGACCAAGACAGCCTGCCTCCCTACGACGTGTTAGACGCCATCATTGCCGCTTACATGGAGCACGACACAGCGCCAGCAGACATAGTCTCTCAAGGTTTTGATCCGGACGATGTGGCCAAGGTGGTGCGTTTAATTCGTATCAATGAATACAAACGCCGTCAATCCCCAGTGGGCGTGCGCGTCAGCCACAGAGGATTTGGCAAAGACTGGCGATACCCCATTGCCAACCTTTTTTTTGCTGCAAGCTAACCAGGCATTCCAACGGCCATGATTAAAGTCATCACCTTTGATTTAGACGACACCTTGTGGGCGATTGCCCCAGTTATTCACAAAGCCAACGAGCTGATGTTGGTGTGGATGAAGCGCCACGCGCCCAAGTTTGCTCAAACCTATGACGACCAAGGCATGGCGCAGTTGCGAGACGAGGTGCTGGCCAACAGGCCAGACATGGCACACGATCTAAGCCAAACCCGTATTGCGTTTGTCGAGTTGGGGCTGTCGCGTTGTGGCTATCACAACGCGACAGCCCTGTCGCTTGATGCGTTTGACGTGTACTTTGCTGCGCGCAATGATGTGACGCTGTTTGATGGCACTCGTGTCCAAATTGCCACGCTGAAAAACAGCTATCAAATAGGCGCGCTGACCAACGGTAACGCCGACTTGACGCAAGTTGGTATAGGCCACTTGTTTGATTTCCACTTCAACTCTGCCCACATTGGTGTGAGCAAGCCACACCCAGATTTTTTTGCGCGTGCACTTGCGCACACTGGCCATGGCGCTGGCAGCTTTATCCATGTGGGCGATAACCCTGTGCATGACATCGCTGGCGCACAAGCCGTGGGTTTGCGCACCATCTGGATGAATCCTGACAACAACGCCTGGCCTGATGGTTACACCAGAGCATGTGCCGAAATTCATCACCTTGACCAGTTGGGTGCTGCCGTGGCGCAGATTAATGGCAACTAGTCCCATCCGTCAATCATCATTTAAGTTGTGCAAAGCCTTTTAGTGCGCAGTTTTAACTCAGCTGGAACACAGCTTGCGTATGCCCTACGTCTAGTTTGGCCACATTCTTCAAAGGGCCTGGCACATAGGCCTTGAGGGCGTTGCGCGCCGTGTCGTTCATCCAGCCCATTTGCTCAAGCGCTGCGCGGACCATGACCATCAGCATGTCGGCATTGCCGTCGGCAATTTTGGCCACTATGGCGGTGCCGCGTGACTTGCTGGTGATGGTTTGCACGCCGTCAGCGCCCACTTTGGAAATCCAGTCGCCTTGGCCAGCGCGGGTAATGGCCAAGTCATTGCGCCCCATACCACTGACCATTGCTGGGTGCTCACTCATGGCTTGAAACACCCGCTGTGGGCCGTTGCCATACATCCCATCTGCATGGTCTGTGGTGAGCTGTGCAAAGGCGCGACCCAAGTTGGGCAGTGGCACGGCAAAATTGGGCACGCTGCAGCCGTCAATACCCACCACCAGTTGGCTGGGCTGCAAGCCGCAAAAATGGCATACGCTGGCCACAATGGCTTGCTGCACGGGGTGCGACAGGTCTGTATACAGCTGGTGTGGCACGCCCAAGGCGGTGGCCAACATCAGCATGCCGGCGTGCTTGCCTGAGCAGTTGTGGTTCAGCCTGTTGTAAGTGGGCGGCACTGGCGGCGCAATGTTGTTGGTGGTGTAGTAATAGGGCAGGTGGGTGCCGCACAGCAGGTCGGTTTCACCCCGTCCAGCGCGGCTCAGAATTGACGCTGCGCGGCTGGCGTGCGCTGCCTCCCCGTTGTGGCTGGCGCAGAGCAGGGCAACATCGGCATCGCTGAGATCAAATTTGTCTGCAAACTGTGCAATGAGCGGCATGGCCTGAAAGGGTTTGAGTGCCGAGCGTGTGAACATGGGTGCGCGCATGTCGCCAGCATGTGCCAGCAGCTTGCCCCGCTTATCGACCACGGCAACAGAGCCGTAATAAATATTCTCAGGGTGCCCGCCCCTAAACGTGGCAACAGTCGGTATGTGTTCTGGCAGCTTGTGCATGTGGCTTGTGAATCAGCTTGTGGGCTCAATGGTTAACGCAATAACGCTAAATTATGCGGCACATGCAACGGCTCTGGCTAGGCTTGGGCATAATGACAATCAAGCACGTTATACCTAGCCATGGTTCTACGCATGCTTGTTTAATCCGTTTACTTTAGGAGTTGTCCTGTGAAGCAAATCACCGCCATTATCAAACCATTTAAATTAGAAGAGGTGCGCGAAGCTTTAGCCGAACAAGGGGTGACCGGTTTGACTGTGACCGAGGTGAAAGGTTTTGGCCGTCAAAAAGGCCACACAGAGTTATACAGAGGTGCAGAGTACGTGGTGGACTTTTTACCCAAGGTTAAAGTTGAAGTGGTGGTGTCATCTGGTGATGTTGAGCGCTGCGTAGACGCTATCGTGGCAGCTGCTCGAACTGGCAAAATTGGCGATGGCAAAATATTTGTTACACCCGTCGAACGCGTCGTGCGTATACGCACTGGCGAAGAAGACGAAACAGCCATTTAATCAACGCACCGTCTCTGCTGCATTGTCAGCGGCCTTTCAAGTTGTCTTCTAAATGACCAACCAGTGTGTGCAACAGGGCTGCTGGCTGGCAACCAACCTCAATCAATGCCATCTGGCGGTCATCCATAAACTCGGCTTTTAAAGCCGTTTGTATAAACGTGTTGAGCCCGTCGTAATAGCCGTTTATGTTGAGCAAGCCCACGGGCTTATTGTGGTAGCCCAGTTGACGCCACGTCCAAATTTCAAACAGTTCTTCAAAAGTGCCAATGCCACCGGCCATGGCAACAAATGCGTCACTGCGCTCGGCCATGATGGCCTTCCGCTGATGCATGGTTTCCACCACTACAAGCTCGTCGCAGTCGGTATTGGCTACTTCACGTGCCACCAGCGCCTGAGGCATCACACCGAGAACACGCCCGCCAGCTTGGGCGCATGCACGTGCCACAGAGCCCATCAAGCCCGTTTTGCCGCCCCCGTACACCAATTGGCCACCCCGTGAGCCAATCCATGTACCCACTTCTGAGGCTGCGGCCGTGTGCGCTGGCTCGGTGCCTGGGCGCGAGCCGCAATAAACGGCAATAGAAAATACAGGGTTCACCACCAGGCAATAGCTCTTGCAACAACAGCGGCCAGCCACACACCGGCACACAGCAGCAAGGCAAGCAACACCGCAGCGCTGGCCATGTCTTTGGCAATTTTTGACAGCTCGTGGTGGTCTTCGCTGATGCGGTCAATGGCCGCTTCTAAGGCCGTGTTGAGCAGCTCGGTAATGAGCACCAGCACCACAGTGGCAACCAGCATGGCAACCTCTAGCCAGCCCTGACCAATAAAAAAAGCCGCAGGCAGCAGCAGTGTCGCCAACATAACTTCAAATGCAAATGCAGGCTCTTTCCAGCCACTTTTTAGCCCAGCTATCGAGTAGGAAAATGCGTGCGGCAATCTGGCAAAGCCGCGCAGCTTGACAGAGGGTTTGCCTTTTTTTAAAGTCATAGTGATGCGTCAATTGTAGGTAACTGCTGGCACTCAAATTCGTTGCATTATTGTTTTGTAGCGTCGGGTTTTGGCTTGTTAGCAAGCACAGGCTCGTAAGAGACCAGTTGTGTCCCTGCCCACACATCGTGCCAGAAATGTCGTTGCGGGTTTAGCCTGGCGGTGTTGGCCCAAACCGCAGCCCACAACAAAGTCCAAACCGTAATCATCCCAGCACCAGAGCCCAAGGCCTTGCCTAGCAGCAGTGGTGGAATAAGCCATACCCAGCACATGAGGTAACGCCTAATAGCCTGTCGCCACGACGGCATTTGTTGTGGGTTGTTGGCGTCAACCAAGCGCACATGCCAAGTCTTCATGGCCAAAGTCTGGCCGCTTCGCGTCCACTGCCAGCAAAAGTACATGCCCAGCACCACAAACAACAACACTTGCTGAACGGCTCGGTTCTGTGCCGGGTCTCGCGTGTTGGTCAACACGCTGAACACATAGTCGGTCACAAACAGCACCCCAAACAACAACATGGACTCGTACAACCAAGCAGCCATGCGGCGCTTGAGGCTGGGTATGTCAGGGATGAGGCTTTGTTGTGGCATAGGTAGGTTGGTAGCTGTTCTCTTAATAGGAGAGTCATTGTCACCGTTATTGAGAGCCCTCATGCAGGGTCGCTCAAGTCTATGGTGCTGGGGGCGTAAAAATGCATGCCATAATGTTTGCTGCACAATTTAATTGCAAACGGATAACAGTCGCGCGGGATGTACAAATTGAAGCCCGTCAATGTCTGTTGTCTCAAGTCTTGAGCTGGCCCCAAAAGGGCCTTGCAAAAGGCACCCACGGTTTTTCGTTAGAGAAAATCTCAAAGGTTTATTATGAAAATCAATTCTGCGGAAATCAATTCCGCTGCCGTTGCAGATTCTGCCGGCCAAGTTCCTGAGCTGATGGGTTCGGAAATACTCGTTAAATCGTTACAAGCTGAAGGTGTAAAGCAAATTTGGGGCTATCCAGGTGGTGCCGTGCTGCACATCTATGACGCCCTTCACAAACAAGACTCCATTCAGCACGTGCTTGTCCGTCACGAGCAAGCTGCCGTGCACGCCGCAGACGGTTTTGCCCGTGCCACTGGCGAAGTAGGCGTTGCCTTGGTCACGTCAGGCCCAGGCCTAACCAATGCTGTCACTGGTATCGCAACCGCATACATGGACAGCATTCCCATGGTCATCATCAGCGGCCAAGTACCGACCACGTCCATAGGTTTGGATGCCTTCCAAGAGTGCGATACCGTTGGCATTACCCGCCCCATCGTTAAACATAATTTTTTGGTGAAAGACCCGGCTGATTTGGCTGGCATCATGAAAAAGGCCTTTCACATTGCGCGCTCAGGTCGACCAGGCCCAGTGGTGGTGGATGTGCCGAAAGATGTGTCCTTTAAAAAGGCCCCTTACGCTGGCTACCCAGAGACTGTGCACATGCGGTCTTACAACCCGGTGCGCAAAGGGCATGGGGGTCAAATTCGCAAGGCTTTACAGCTGCTGCTGAGTGCCAAGCGCCCTTACATCTACACCGGCGGCGGTGTGTTGTTGGGCGAAGCTGTTGCAGAGCTGCGCGAGTTGGTGGACTTGTTAGGCTACCCAGTGACCAACACGCTTATGGGGTTGGGCGCATTTCCAGCCAGCGACAAGCGTTTCTTAGGCATGCTGGGCATGCACGGCACGATTGAGGCCAACAATGCCATGCAAAACAGCGATGTCTTGTTGGCGGTAGGCGCGCGTTTTGATGACCGCGTGATTGGTAACCCCAAGCATTTTGCACAAAACGAGCGCAAGATCATTCATATCGACGTCGATCCCAGCAGCATTTCTAAGCGCGTGAAAGTGGACGTGCCAATTGTGGGTGATTGCAAAGATGTGTTGCGTGAGCTAATCAACATGATTAAAGACACGCCGCAACGTGTTGACCCAGCCGATCTGGCAGCTTGGTGGAGCACCATTGAAGACTGGCGGTCACGCAACTGCCTGAAGTACGACGACACAAACACCGACGTCATCAAGCCACAAAAAGTTATTCAGACGTTGTGGAATATGACCAAAGATGCTGATGCTTACATCACATCAGACGTAGGCCAGCATCAGATGTGGGCAGCCCAATACTACGGTTTTGACAGACCAAGACGCTGGATTAACTCTGGTGGCTTGGGCACCATGGGTGTGGGCATTCCCTACGCTATGGGCATCAAGTTGGCCAAGCCTGAAGCTGAGGTGTATTGCGTGACGGGCGAGGGCTCTGTGCAAATGTGTATCCAAGGGCTTTCAACTTGCTTGCAGTACAACACGCCGATCAAGGTTGTCTCACTGAACAACCGTTACCTTGGTATGGTCAGACAGTGGCAGGAGGTTGAGTACGCGGGGCGATACGCTAGCAGTTATATGGATGCCTTGCCGGACTTTGTA
>CALBWZ010000329.1 GCA_937893415.1 uncultured Comamonadaceae bacterium
GTGCACGTGGAAGCGCCAACCGGTGGCTCTGCCGTGTTGGCTGCCATCATGCTGAAACTTGGCGCCTACGGCTTTTTGCGTTTCTCGCTGCCCATTGCCCCAGACGCCGCCCACGAATGGGCTTGGTTGATGATCACGTTGTCTTTGGTGGCCGTGGTGTACGTTGGTTTGGTTGCCATGGTCCAAACCGATATGAAAAAGCTTGTAGCGTATTCATCTGTCGCGCACATGGGCTTTGTGACCCTTGGTTTCTTTTTCTTTAATGACTTGGGTATGACGGGGGCCGTGGTGCAAATGATTGCGCACGGCTTTGTATCTGCCGCTATGTTTTTGTGCATTGGCGTGCTGTATGACCGCATGCATTCACGTGAAATTGCCTCTTACGGTGGCGTGGCCAACACCATGCCCAAGTTCGCAGCATTCGCGGTATTGTTTGCCATGGCCAACGCTGGCCTGCCTGGTACAGCCGGTTTTGTGGGCGAGTGGATGGTTATTTTGGCGGCGGTGCAGTTCAATTTCTGGGTGGCTTTTGGTGCTGCCAGTGCTTTGATATTTGGTGCGGCATACACCTTGTGGATGGTTAAACGTGTGTATTTGGGCGATGTGGCCAACGACAACGTGGCCAAGCTCACCGATATCAATACACGTGAATTCGTCATGCTGGCCCTATTGGCCGTGGCCGTATTGGCCATGGGCGTTTATCCCAAGCCTATGACTGATGTCATCAACCCTTCCGTTGAGTTGTTGCTGCAGCATGTGGCGCAGACCAAATTGATTTAAATACACGAGCTACGACATGATCGACAAACTCAGCTGGGTCGCTGCTTACCCTGAAATTTTCCTATTGGTAATGACCTGCGTTATTGCGTTGGCTGACCTCAACGTCAAAGGCGAAAAACGCACATCCACCTATATCGTCACCATGTTGACCTTGGCAGCGCTCACGTTGCTCAATGTGATGTATGCCGCAAACGGACAAACCATTGTGGCCTTTGGCGGCATGGTGGTGTCTGATCCTATGTCCAACTGGCTGCGCGCTTTTGCCACGCTGGCTGTCATGGTGACGCTGATATACGGGCGGCAATATGCCTTTGATCGCACCATGCTGCGTGGTGGTGAGATGTTCAGCTTGTCGCTGTTTGCTTTGCTGGGCATGTACATCATGATCAGCGGTCACAACTTCTTGGTCATTTACATGGGTTTGGAGTTGCTAACCCTGTCTAGCTACGCATTGGTAGCCTTGCGCCGTGACGACGCGAATGCATCTGAAGCGGCGATGAAGTACTTTGTGTTGGGCGCGATGGCCAGTGGTTTCATGCTGTATGGCCTGTCCATGTTGTACGGCGCGACAGGCTCGCTAGACGTGGGCGAAGTGTCTGCTGCACTCACGACGGGCCTGCTTGATCACCGAGTCTTAGCGTTGGGTGCTGTATTTGTTGTAGCGGGCTTGGCCTTTAAACTGGGTGCGGCTCCTTTCCACATGTGGGTGCCCGATGTGTATGACGGCGCGCCAACGGTTGTGACATTGATGATAGCTGGTGCTCCCAAGCTGGCTGCCTTTGCAATCATCATGCGCTTGCTGGTAGAGGGTATGTTGCCTTTGGCGTTTGACTGGCAACAAATGCTGGCGGTGATGGCCATTGCCTCCTTGCTGGTGGGTAACTTGGCAGCCATTGCGCAAACCAACATCAAACGTATGTTGGCGTTTTCCACTATCGCTCAAATGGGTTTTGTATTGCTCGGCTTGGTGGCTGGTGTGAGCTTCACCGATAACGTCGCCAGTACAGCCAACACAGCCAACGCGTACAGCGCCACCATGTTCTACATAGTGACTTATGTGCTCACCACATTGGCTACCTTCGGTGTGCTGCTGCTGCTGTCCAGTAGCAAGCTGGAGGCCAACAAGCTGTCTGATTTGGCCGGTTTGAACCAGCGCAACCCTGTGATGGCAGGTGTGTTGGCTGCTGCTATGTTTTCGCTGGCTGGTGTGCCACCTCTGGTGGGCTTTTACGCCAAACTGTCGGTATTGCAAGCCTTGATGGCATCTAGCCAAGAGATATACATTTATCTCGCCGTTTTCGCTGTACTTATGTCGCTGGTAGGTGCGTTTTACTACCTGCGCATTGTCAAACTCATGTACTTTGATGTCCCTGATGTGCAAGACACCATTGAGATCAACGCTGATGCCCGTTTTGTACTGTCTCTCAATGGCTTGAGTTTGTTGGTCTTGGGTATTTTGCCCAGTGGTTTGATGGCTATTTGTACCCACGCCATTGTGGAACTTCTGGTCTAGAGACAGCCTCTACACGTTATGGATAACACCACCTCTGTCTGGCTGATCATTGCCCTAGCCGCTGTGCTTGCAAATGTCCCCTTTCTCAACAACCGCTGGTTAGCGTTGCTACCCAAGCGGGACGCTACAAGTCCCAAAGGTTTGCAGTGGCGTTTGCTTGAGTTGGTTGTGATGTATGGGGTGGTTGGCTCTATTGGCATGGGTTTGGAATACAACCTAGGTCAAAACGCCTCGCAAAACTGGGAGTTTTACGCTTTAACGGCTTTTTTGTTCATGACGCTTGCCTTTCCAGGCTTCGTTTACCAGTATTTGTGGCGGCGTTAAGCCGCCGTGCTGGCCATGACGGCTTCACTGCCTGATGCGTTGGTGTTGCCTGCGGGCGATGCACACTTGCGCGAGCAAACCACCCACTCGACACCGCTTGTCAGCGGTGATTTCTTGCACATGGTGCGCGACCAAGTTAGTTTGCCCAACGGCCTGCATGCCAGGCGCGAGTATCTTTTGCACCCGGGCGCCGTGATGGTGGTGGCTTTGTTAGACGATGGCCGTGTGCTGTTAGAGCGTCAATACCGACACGCGGTGGCGCACAGTTTATTTGAATTTCCTGCTGGCAAACTTGACCTCGACGAAGGTGTGTTGCCATGCGCCGCCCGTGAGCTGCGCGAAGAAACAGGTTGCCTTGCCACGCATTGGGCCGTGGCCACACGCATACACCCGTGTATTGGTTACTCCAACGAGGTCATTCATGTTGTCTTTGCCAAAGGCATTGTGATGGGTGAGCAGTCACTCGATGAGGGTGAGTTGTTAGATGTATGTGCTGCAACGCTGTCCGACTTGCTGGTGATGGCTGGTGATGGCCGCATAACAGACGGTAAAACCTTGGCAGGTATGCTGTGGTTGCAGCATGTTTTGAGTGGTTCTTGGCCTTTGGTTTGGAGTGCGCTGGCGTGAAAGTATTGGACTTGCAATGTGATTCAGGTCATGTGTTTGAAGGGTGGTTTGGCAGCGAGCACAACTACCAAGACCAACTGCAACGTGGCTTGTTGTCTTGCCCCACATGCAACAGTGCATCGGTTGCGAAAAAACTCAGCGCGCCACGTTTGAATTTACGCAAATCTTTGCAAGATGCTCAAGATGTTCAACACATTCAACATGCTGACAATATAAAAAAGCTTGAGCCGACTGCCGTTGACGTCTCAATTGCTGATGGGGCCAGTTCATCAACCGAAGTAACCCAAGCCCCCAGTCATGTGTTGCCGGCTCCGAGCAGCGCGTTGCAGGCGCAGATCTTGGCTGTGATGCGCGATATTTGGAACAATACAGAAGACGTGGGCAATAAATTTGCAGATCAAGCTCGGGCCATGCACTACGGCGAGACAGCGCCGAAAGCCATTCGTGGTCAAGCGACACGTGCACAGGCCATTGAATTGGTGGAAGAGGGCATTGATGTGGTGCCTGTGCTGGTGCCAGAGTCTTTTAAAAATCCGCTGCATTAAAGTGCTTGTCCATGCGCTGGGATAATACACACATGTCCATAACGTTGCCAATGCCCAAGCGCA
>CALBWZ010000330.1 GCA_937893415.1 uncultured Comamonadaceae bacterium
TCGCGAAGGCGGCCGCACTGTTGGTGCGGGCGTGGTTGCAAAGATCATTGCTTAAATTGTCTTGAGGCGGCTTGTTGCCTTTGCCCAACAGGGTGGGGCAGCAAGTTTCTGTTAGATCCAATCATCCTCAAGAGAATTAAGTCATGTCAAAGCAAAAAATCCGTATTCGCCTTAAGGCATTTGATTACAAACTGATAGATGCGTCTGCCGCTGAAATCGTTGAAACAGCTAAACGTACAGGTGCCATTGTTAAAGGTCCAGTACCTTTGCCAACCCGTATGAAGCGCTTCGACATTTTGCGTTCACCCCACGTGAACAAGACCAGCCGTGACCAGTTGGAAATTCGCACACACCAGCGCTTAATGGATATTGTCGACCCTACAGACAAAACCGTTGATGCGCTGATGAAGCTGGACTTGCCTGCAGGTGTCGACGTAGAAATCAAGTTGCAATAATTATGGAAAACCCTTGCGGAAATGCAGCAAGGGTGCCTATAATGCAAGGCTGTACCCAAAATGGGTCCAGCAAGCTTGTTGGTTGATACAAGTCAGTCGCTGAAAAGCAACTGGCTTGAATCAACTGGTAAGTGTGTAAAAAAACATGCACTCTAAGCAATGGGCCGGAAACGATCCAATGTGGTGAGATGCACCAATCAGCCCCGGCCAATTGAAGTCGGGAACGGAGAAAATAATGAGTCTTAGCAACTCCCTAGGGTTGTTGGGTCGCAAGGTGGGTATGACACGTTTGTTTACCGATGACGGAGATTCAGTTCCCGTCACGGTGGTAGATGTGTCTAACAACCGTGTGGCACAAGTAAAAACCAAAGCAACTGATGGCTATGATGCGTTGCAAGTGACGTTCGGCAAACGCCGCGCTTCACGTGTAACCAAGCCACAGGCTGGTCATCTGGCCAAAGCTGGCGTAGAAGCCGGCGAAATCACCAAAGAATTCCGAGTAGCAGCCGATGTGGCAGCGCAGTACGCCGCTGGCGCAACTGTGCCTGTGAGCGCCGTGTTTGTAACGGGTCAAAAAGTTGATGTTCAAGGCACTTCAATTGGTAAAGGCTTTGCCGGCACCATCAAGCGTCACAACTTCAAGTCGCAACGGGCATCACACGGTAACAGTGTGTCGCACAATGCACCAGGCTCAATCGGTATGGCGCAAGATCCTGGCCGTGTGTTTCCTGGCAAAAGAATGTCTGGCCACATGGGCGATGAGACCGTAACCACGCAAAATTTGGACGTGGTACGCATCGACGAGGCGCGTCAACTGTTACTCATTAAAGGCTCAATTCCCGGTGCTCCAGGCGGTTTCGTTACCGTTCGTGCCACCGTGAAAGTCTCTACCAAAGGAGCGAATTGATGCAAGTCGAACTCCTGAACGACCAAGGTCAAGCAGCGTCAAAATTCGACGTTTCTGACGCCGTTTTCGGTCGTGATTACAACGAGTCACTTATTCACCAACTTGTGGTGGCATACCAGGCCAACGCACGTCAAGGTACACGCGCCCAAAAAGGTCGCGATACTGTGAATCACTCAACAAAGAAGCCGTTCAAGCAAAAGGGCACAGGCCGTGCGCGTGCTGGTATGACTTCATCTCCCATCTGGCGTGGAGGCGGTCGCGCCTTTCCCAATAGCCCAGATGAGAACTTCAGCCATAAAGTTAACAAGAAAATGTACCGTGCCGGTATGGCTTCTATTTTCTCGCAATTGGTGCGTGATGGTCGTTTCGCTGTGGTTGATTCCATGAAGTTGGACTCACCCAAGACAAAGGCGTTGGCTGATAAATTCAAGGCCATGAACCTTAAGTCGGTGATGGTTATTGCAGACGAAGTGGATGAAAATCTATATCTCGCATCACGCAACTTACCCCACGTAATGATCGTTGAGCCACGTTACGCTGATCCTATGTCACTGGTACGCTGTCGCAAAGTCATCGTGACCAAGGCGGCAGTAGCCAAACTGCAGGAGATGTTCGCATGAGCACCATACAGGCAAAGTACGACGAAGGTCGATTGATGCAGTTGTTGGTTGCCCCCATCGTGTCTGAAAAGGCAACCATGGTGGCTGAAAAAACCAACACTGTAGTGTTTAAAGTTTTGCGCGACGCCAGCAAGCCTGAAATCAAGGCCGCTGTTGAGCTGTTGTTCAAAGTTCAGGTCAAAGCTGTAGGCGTGGCTAATCAAAAGGGCAAAACAAAGCGCTTTGGTAAGTCTACCGGTCGTCGCGATCACACACGCAAAGCGTATGTGACGTTGCAGCCTGGCCAAGAACTTAACTTGGGCGGGGAGGCTTAATCATGGCTGTCATTAAAACAAAACCAACCTCACCTGGTCGTCGCCATGTCGTGCGTATTTCGCGCGATCATTTGCACAAGGGCGAGGGTTTCGCGCCATTGTTGGAGCCGCAGCACCAAAAAGCTGGACGCAACAACAACGGCCATATCACGGTTCGTCACAAAGGTGGTGGTCATAAGCACCACTACCGTATTGTTGACTTCATCCGTACCAAAGACGGTATTCCTGCAAAAGTAGAGCGTATTGAATACGATCCAAACCGCAGTGCACACATCGCCCTGGTCTGCTATGCAGACGGTGAGCGACGCTACATCATTGCCCCGCGTGGTGTTGAGCCTGGTGCTTTGTTGATGTCTGGTTCAGAAGCACCCATTCGTGCTGGCAATACCCTGCCTATTCGCAACATTCCAGTGGGTTCAACCATTCACTGTATTGAGTTGCAAGTGGGCAAGGGCGCGCAAATTGCGCGAACAGCCGGTGCGTCAGCGGTGCTGATGGCCCGTGAAGGTTTGTATGCTCAAGTCCGTTTGCGATCTGGTGAAGTACGTAAAGTACGCATTGAATGCCGAGCCACCATTGGTGAGGTTGGTAATTCAGAGCACAGCTTGCGCCGACTGGGTAAAGCTGGTGCCAAGCGCTGGAAGGGCATTCGCCCAACCGTGCGTGGTGTCGCTATGAACCCAGTTGACCACCCACATGGTGGTGGTGAAGGCCGTACTGGTGAAGGCCGAGTGCCTGTTGACCCATGGGGCAACATGACCAAGGGCTACCGTACCCGTAACAACCGTCGCACGCAGAACATGATCGTTTCGCGTCGCAAGAAGTAAAGGGTTATTGAAATGACTCGATCACTCAAAAAAGGCCCTTTCGTGGACCACCACTTGCTTGCCAAGGTTGACAAAGCTGTGTCGACCAAGGACAAAAAGCCTGTGAAAACATGGTCACGTCGCTCAACGATACTGCCCGATTTTATCGGCATGACGATTGCTGTGCACAATGGCCGCCAACACGTGCCCGTTTATGTAACCGAACAGATGGTCGGTCACAAACTCGGGGAGTTTTCTCAGACACGCACTTTTAAAGGCCACCCGGCCGATAAAAAAGCGAAGAAGTAAGGAATAACCATGGAAACCCGCTCTATCGTTCGCGGTGTGCGTCTGTCTGTTGACAAAGGACGACTGGTTGCCGACTTAATTCGCGGCAAAAAAGTCGGTCATGCGCTCAACACGTTGGCGTTCACGCAGAAAAAAGCTGCTGACATCATTAAAAAAGCCTTGGAATCTGCAATTGCAAATGCTGAGCACAACGACGGTGCAGATATTGACGAATTACGCGTCAAAACTATCTACATCGAGCAAGGCACAACACTTAAGCGGTTCACGGCGCGTGCAAAAGGCCGCGGCAACCGAATCAGCAAACCCACCTGTCACATATATGTGACGGTTGGCAACTGAGAGGTCTAAATATATATGGGTCAAAAAATCAACCCTACCGGATTCCGCTTAGCGGTTTCTCGTAACTGGGCAAGCCGCTGGTACGCCAGCAACCGTGATTTCGCGGGTATGTTGGCAGAGGATATCAAAGTACGCGAGTACTTGAAGATCAAGCTGAAAAATGCCTCAGTCTCACGTGTGTTAATCGAGCGTCCTGCAAAGAACGCACGTATCACCATTTTCTCCGCACGTCCTGGCGTGGTTATCGGTAAAAAAGGTGAAGACATTGAGAAGCTCAAAAAAGAGCTGACGTTGAAGTTGGGTGTGCCTGTTGCTGTCAACATCGAAGAGGTGCGCAAGCCTGAAATCGATGCCAAGTTGATTGCAGACAGCATCACACAACAGCTAGAAAAGCGCATCATGTTCCGTCGCGCCATGAAGCGTGCCATGCAAAACGCCATGCGTATGGGTG
>CALBWZ010000331.1 GCA_937893415.1 uncultured Comamonadaceae bacterium
CCGGTAATCAAATGATTGTGGTGCCGTCAGCCATGAGCGGCGAAACCAACCGCTTGTTGGCGTTGGCCAAAGAGCTGTCACCCGCCAAACCTGGCGACGCCTTCGACCGCGAGCTAGACATGCTGGCCGCCACAGGCGAGCAGGTGTCCGTTGGCTTGTTGGCCATTGCGTTGCTAGCTGAGGGCATAGACGCGATCAGTTTTGCCGGCTGGCAGGTGCCCATTAAAACCAGTGCCACGCATACCAAAGCGCGTATCGAGTCGATTGATGACACGCGTGTACGCGGCGAGTTGGCCAAAGGCAAAGTGGTCATCATTACCGGCTTTCAGGGTGTGGACGCACACAACGACATCGCCACGCTAGGGCGCGGCGGCTCAGACACGTCTGCAGTGGCCGTGGCCGCTGCCATGAAGGCAGACGAGTGCCTGATTTACACCGACGTCGATGGCGTCTACACAACCGACCCGCGCGTGGTGCAAGACGCACGTCGGCTTGCGCGCATCAGTTTTGAAGAAATGCTAGAAATGGCAAGCCTTGGCAGCAAGGTCTTGCAAATTCGTTCGGTTGAATTTGCTGGCAAATACAAAGTTCCTATGCGTGTGCTGTCTAGCTTTACGCCTTGGGACATCGACATCAATGAAGAAGCCAGATCTGGCACTTTGATCACTTTTGAGGACACCGCCATCATGGAACAAGCCGCTATTTCTGGTATCGCATTCAACCGCGATGAAGCTAAAATCTCATTGCTGGGCGTGTCTGATACGCCCGGTATTGCCTACAAAATACTAGGCAGCGTGGCCGAGGCCAACATCGATGTCGACATGATTATTCAAAACCTGAGTAAAGATGGTTTGACTGATTTCAGCTTCACGGTGCACCGCAACGACTACGCCAAAGCCATGGACTTGCTCAACAGCAAAATCGCTGGCGAGTTGAATGTGCAGCAAGTCATCGGTGATGCCAAAATTTGCAAGGTCAGTGTGGTGGGCATTGGCATGCGCAGCCACGCTGGTGTGGCCAGCAAGATGTTTCGCAGCCTGAGCGAAGAGGGCATCAACATTCAAATGATCTCCACATCCGAGATCAAAATATCGGTGGTGATTGATGAAAAGTACATGGAACTGGCAGTACGCGCTTTGCACCGAGCCTTTGACCTAGACCAAGACAACCACACCGACGTTATTTAAGTTCCCCCAAGGTGTGGGGACCAAAGAGCTTATCAACTCGTGGCATAATATTCAGTCTGGAGCGATGACCGAGTGGCCGAAGGTGCTCCCCTGCTAAGGGAGTATGGGGTTTATAGCCTCATCGAGGGTTCGAATCCCTCTTGCTCCGCCAATATAAGACCCCAAGTGATTGATTTACTTGGGGTTTTCTTTTTTTTCCAACGCACAGTCCACCTTTTAGTCCACCTTAAGTGGGGAATACCGTTTTCTCACTTCGCGTCGTGTCTGATTACAAAGTTGACGTTTTCCATCCTTGGCGAGTCGCGTCGATAGCTTCCAGTTATAAAGTGGCTGTCGC
>CALBWZ010000332.1 GCA_937893415.1 uncultured Comamonadaceae bacterium
CACTTTGAGAGGTAAACAGATGGCATTAGTAGCAATACGCTCAACACGCCCGCTGTTACAGCTTGCTTGGCGTCGTGCTTGTCATGTAGCCAAAGGGCCCACCAACTGGCCGCGAATACCAACACAGCTGATGCGCCGCTGCTCCCAACCAATGTGGCAAGTCCACGCAATGTATCAATCTGCGTGTAGGCCAACTCGCCCCATGGAAACCCAGTAAACCAATGCCCTCGCAACCACTCCGCCAATGACCATGCCGCGGCGCACGTCAATGCCAACAACATTCGCTGCTTGGGCAATACGCTTTCAACCCAGGCAAACAGGCCACCGACACACAGCGCTAAATAAACAGCCAGCGCCGCGCTGAGTAATAAAACGGCGATTGCGCCAGCCAAGTAGGGCAAGTTGGTGAAGTGGGTCATGGCGTGCACCAACCACCAAGTGAGTGCAGCAAGCCAGTTTGTGGCAAACCACCAAGTTTGTCGCAATGACGCCATTCGTGTTGGCGCCCTCAACAGCATATAGAGGACTGTGACCAGTGTGAAGAACTGCAGTATCGGTGCCGTCTCGTGCAACCCCAACCCTATCCAACTCAGTTCCCAAGGCCAAGCGAACGTCCAAGCCAAGACCCAACCCAGCACGGCTAGTAGCAGGTGGCGCAATAGCTGTATGTGTGGCACCACAAGACCCAGTTGTTTAGTCTTGGCCTTGTGTAGGCTTGCTCGGTGTCACTTTGAACCACCTGACAGCACCACCTTTGGCATGCATGACCACTAAACGCAGCCCAAAGCCTTCATATATTTCACCTCGCTTAGGTACATGGCCCATCTCGTGGGATACCAAACCACCTATTGTGTCAAAGTCCTCTTCTGGCAAGGCCAATTCAAAGGCTTCATTGATGCGTGCAATAGCTGTGTTGCCGTTGATGCGCCACGTGTTGTCAGCAAGGCTATAAATATCGCCTGCGTCTTCTTCCTCATCAAACTCGTCTTCAATTTCACCAACGATTTCTTCTAGAACATCTTCGATGGTAATTAATCCAGCCACGTTGCCAAACTCATCAATAACAACTGCCAAATGGTTGCGATTGCTTCTGAAGTCCCTCAATAGGTCATTGAGATTTTTGCTTTCTGGGACGAATATGGGCGGGCGCAACAAGGCCCTAATATTCAGCTCTGGTGCGCGCTGCAGCTTGAGCAAATCTTTGGCCATGAGTATGCCAATGATGTTGTCACGCTGATCCTCAAACACTGGAAAGCGAGAGTGTGCGGTTTCAATCACTTGTTCGAAGAGGTCGTCAGTGTTAGCGTTGATGTCTAACGTGTCAATGCGAGGGGCTGCGACCATGACATCACCTGCAGTCATGTCACTCATCCGCAACACACCCTCCAGCATTCTGCGGCCATCGGCATTGATCAGCTGCTTAGCTTGTGCTTGTGACAGTTGCGCTAGAAGTCCTTCAATACCTTCTGGACTGGGATTGAGGAGTTCAGCTAAACGCTGTAACAAGCCCGGTTTTTCAACTGGCGTAAGTGTTAGGCCGCGTTGCGGCCCCGAAGGATATGGGTCAGTCACGTAATCGCGTGGCGGTAATTGTGTTGGTAGTTAGCATAACCTATGTATGCCTTTAAAAAAGTCTGAGACGGTGTTTAGACAGATGGTTATGGTGCTAGTTATTGTATTTTTGACAGTGCTGGCATTCCCCCAAACCTGTAGACACTTTTCATAGCGCAGTTTGACGCTGCCGCT
>CALBWZ010000333.1 GCA_937893415.1 uncultured Comamonadaceae bacterium
CCACGCATCTGGATGCTCGAAATAATCACCTAAACGCTCAAACAACTCACCGTCGCGAGCAGCCCAGGCTTGCTGAACCATGAATATCAATACGTCGTTGCCGCATGCTCTAGCTATAGCCAGGTGAAAGGCTTCATCGCCCTCGCGGGGTAACAGGCCTTTTGCGCTTGCATCGCGCATGAGCTTAAGACCTTTGTGCATGTCGGAAATTTCAGATTTACGCGCATTTTTAGCTGCTAGCGATGCGATTTCAACTTCAATAATTTCTCTGGCATACATCACCTCTAGAGGGCCCCAAGTCAGCGGTATGTCTCTCGAATTGTTGGGACCTATCGCGTCTGACTGCATGGGTCGTGGCGTAATAGAGCGCACGTAAATGCCTGAGCCTGTGCGCACCTCAATCAAGCCCTCGACCTCGAGCGCAATCAGGGCTTCACGCAATGACGGGCGACTCACGCCCAAATGTTTTGCAAGATCGCGCTCTGGAGGCAACTTTGAACCTATGGGCCAAACACCACGCAACATATCACCGCGAAGCTCTTCAGCAATGCGGCGGTACATACGTTGGGGTTCAATAACTCGCATAGAAAGGGCTTTAGATGGGGAAAACGTTAATTGGTAAATTGGTCTGACCAGATGAGAATGATGATGTCATCTAGTCATGACAAATGTCAATGCGAAAACATCAGCATTTACCCGCACAACGCCAAAAAGGAAATCACCATGCGCCTCATTGGAAAAACCATACTCATCACAGCAGCAGGACAAGGTATCGGCCGTGCAACCACACTTGCCATGGCCAAAGCAGGCGCTGTGGTGTGGGCGACCGATATCAATGCCGACTTGCTAGACAGCTACAGGGGTATGGCCAATATTCACACGCGAACATTGGACGTGACGAACAAAGCCAATATAAACAACGTTGTTAATGAAATTCCCGCCATTGATGGCCTGTTCAACTGCGCCGGGATTGTGCACGCAGGCTCGATCATCGAAGCAACAGATACCCAGTGGGATGTTGGGTTTAACTTGAATGTACGAGCCCAATTTTGGATGATCCAAGCCACACTGTCTAAGCTGCAAGACAGCGCGCAACAACGCGGCGGCGCCAGCATCATCAATATGGCCAGCGTTTGCAGCAGCATCAAAGGCTTGCCCAACCGCTTCATTTATGGCGCAACCAAAGCCGCCGTAATTGGTCTGACCAAAAGTGTTGCGGCTGATTACGTTGCCCAAGGCATTCGGTGCAATGCGGTTTGCCCCGGCACCGTGGACACCCCTTCGCTACACGAACGCATCAACGCGCAGGCAGATCCGGTATTGGCGCGCCAACAGTTCATTGCTCGCCAGCCAATGGGACGTTTGGCACAAGCCGAAGAAATTGCACCATTGGTCGTGTTTTTAGCCAGCGATGAGTCTGCCTTTGTAACCGGTCAGGCCTACACAATCGATGGCGGTATTGCCATCTGAGCATCAGCAGCACAACCGCCAATGAAACAACTAATAGCCTTAGGCGAATGCATGTTGGAGTTGTCGCAAGCTGACAGTGAGCTGTGGCAGCTTGGCGTCGCAGGAGACACGCTCAACACAGCTTGGTATGCGAGGCGATTGCTCAGTCAATCGCAGTGGCGGGTGGCTTACGGCACGCGAATAGGTACCGATAGGTTTTCACAGCGCATAGACGACTTTATTGCCAATGCGGGCATTGAGACCACTTGGATTCAGCGCGATACAAAGCGAACAGCAGGCCTCTATGCCATCAATTTAGACGGGGGTGAACGAAGCTTTTCTTATTGGCGCAGCCAATCAGCGGCGCGTCACTTTGCAGATGACCCCGTTTGGCTTGCACGCGCATTACATGCCTCAGACCTGATTTACTTGAGCGGTATTACATTGGCCATTTTGACGCCACAGGCACAAGACAACCTGCTTGCGGCCCTCGCGTTGGCACGACAAAGCGGGCAAACAATAGCATTCGACCCCAATATACGGGCCAGCTTGTGGTCTAGCAGCACCCATATGCGTGAGGTCATCATGCGCGCCGCTAGCGTCAGCCACTGGGTACTGCCTAGCTTTGACGATGAGCAGGCGGTCTTTGGCGACAGCAGCTTATCAGCCTGCGCCTCTCGCTACTTGGCAGCGGGGGCGGTTGACGTGGTGGTGAAAAATGCCGGGCTGGCGATGGGCATTGCGTCTAGCGCTGGTTTCACAGAGTTTGACTGCGGACAACGTTTACAACCAGTGGACTCCACAGCCGCAGGGGACTCTTTCAATGCCGCCTATATTGCGGCCAGATTGCAAGGCCATAGTGTCCTAAAAGCGGCCCAGGTCGGCCATGCGTTGGCGGCTCGCGTGATAGGCTCACACGGCGCTTTGGTTGACTTGGCTCATTAGGTATCAGGTAGCTGAGTTGTCAGACGGCCCAACCCACATCAACACGCGCAACGCTGGTGGTATGTGAGATTGACACTGTCAAATAAGCAAACTATTTACAAAGGCCGCCTTTTTAAACTTGATCAGGAATCGTTTCAGATAGGTCACATGTCAAAATCATGGCTATTTTTTTCGTTCATCCTATAATAATATGAAATTAAAAAAACAGCAGGATTG
>CALBWZ010000334.1 GCA_937893415.1 uncultured Comamonadaceae bacterium
TTGTGACGCTCGCGCTCACGGCCGTGCTCGTCGGTAATGACAATCTCGCCAGAGCGGGCAATCACCACCAAATCGCCCTTGTTGTTGCTCACGTAACGCATGGTGGCGTTGAAACCAATAGAACCGCCAGACTTGGCTTCAACACTGGAAGCCACCGCCGCACGCGACGCTGCGCCACCAATGTGGAAGGTGCGCATGGTCAGCTGTGTGCCTGGTTCACCAATAGATTGGGCAGCAATAATGCCGACTGCTTCACCGATGTTGATCAGACCACCACGACCCAAGTCGCGGCCGTAGCAGCTGGCGCACAGACCGAAGCGGGTCTCACAGTTCAGTGCGGTGCGCACT
This sequence comes from uncultured Comamonadaceae bacterium, assembly GCA_937893415.1. Classification (GTDB taxonomy): domain Bacteria; phylum Pseudomonadota; class Gammaproteobacteria; order Burkholderiales; family Burkholderiaceae_C; genus RS62. Next base: position 349 of record CALBWZ010000334.1, read on the forward strand.
TTGATTTCGTCAACACCGGCGACTTCGAGCTCGTCCATCATGTCCTCGTCCAGCAAGGTGCCGGTCGTGGCCAAAACAGACCGGTCTTCTGGGTGCAACACGTCTTCTACAACTGTGCGGCCAAGGACGCGGTCACGCAGTGACTCAATGACTTCGCCGCCTTCGACGATAGCGCGCATGACCGAGCCATCGCTGGTGCCGCAATCTTGCACTGTCACAACCAAATCTTGCACCACATCGCACAAACGGCGTGTCAGGTAACCAGAGTTGGCGGTTTTCAGCGCTGTGTCAGCCAAGCCCTTACGGGCACCGTGGGTGGAGATAAAGTACTCCAACACGTTTAGACCTTCACGGAAGTTGGCTGTGATTGGCGTTTCAATGATGGAGCCATCAGGCTTGGCCATCAATCCGCGCATACCAGCAACCTGACGAATCTGCGCAGCAGAACCGCGCGCACCGGAGTCGGCCATCATGTAGATGGAGTTAAAGGACTCTTGGTCTACCTCGTTGCCATGACGGTCGATGGTTTTCTCTTTGGCCAACTGGGCCATCATGACCTTTGAAACCTCGTCACCAGCCTTGCCCCAAATGTCCACCACTTTGTTGTAGCGCTCACCAGCGGTAACCAAGCCCGAAGCGTATTGCATGGCAATTTCTTTCACCTCAGTCTCAGCTCGGGCAATGATGCTGGCCTTTTCTGGCGGCACCAACATGTCGTCAATGGCAATAGAAATACCAGCGCGCGTCGCCAAACGGAAACCGTTTTGCAGCAACTTGTCTGCAAAAATGACGGTTTCTTTTAGGCCACATTTGCGAAACGATGCGTTGATAAGCTTGGATATTTCTTTCTTTTTGAGGGCCTTGTTCAGGTTCTCAAATGGCAAGCCCTTGGGCAAGATTTCTGACAACAGTGCGCGCCCTGCTGTGGTGTTAACCACAGAGTAGGTCACCGTAAATTCGCCAGTCTCTTTGTTTTTGACGTACTCGGGCAAACGCACAGACACGCGTGCGGTCAGCTCTACTTCACCAGCGTCCATGGCGCGCTGAACCTCAGACACACCAGAGAACACCAAGCCCTCACCTTTGCCGTTGATACGGTCGCGGGTGGCGTGGTACAAGCCCAGCACCACGTCTTGCGACGGCACAATGGATGGCTCACCGTTGGCTGGGAACAGCACGTTGTTGGAGGCCAGCATCAGTGTGCGGGCTTCAACCTGTGCTTCTACAGACAACGGAATATGGACAGCCATTTGATCGCCGTCAAAGTCGGCGTTAAAGGCGGCACACACCAATGGGTGCAATTGAATCGCTTTGCCTTCAATCAAGATAGGCTCGAAAGCCTGAATGCCCAAGCGGTGAAGGGTAGGTGCACGGTTCAACAGGACCGGGTGCTCTTTGATCACCTCTTCCAAAATGTCCCACACAGCCGGCGTGCCAGCTTCAACTTCTTTCTTAGCTGCCTTGATGGTGGTGGCAATGCCCAGTGCCTCCAAGCGTGCAAAGATGAATGGCTTAAACAGTTCTAAGGCCATGGCCTTTGGCAAGCCACACTGGTGCAGCTTGAGGGTTGGGCCAACTGTAATCACTGAACGACCAGAGTAGTCCACGCGCTTGCCCAGCAAGTTTTGGCGGAAACGGCCTGACTTACCTTTGATCATGTCAGCCAGTGACTTGAGTGCACGCTTGTTGGCGCCTGTCATGGCCTTGCCGCGTCGACCGTTGTCCAGCAAGCTGTCCACGGATTCCTGCAACATGCGCTTTTCGTTACGCGCAATGATCTCAGGTGCGTTGAGCTCCAGCAAGCGGCGCAGACGGCTGTTGCGGTTGATCACACGGCGGTACAAGTCATTCAAGTCAGAGGTGGCGAAACGGCCACCATCCAACGGTACCAATGGACGCAAGTCTGGCGGCAACACGGGCAACACGGTCAGAATCATCCACTCGGGCTTGATGCCTGACTTCTTGAAGGCCTCGAGGATCTTCAGACGCTTGGCATTTTTCTTAATTTTGAGCTCAGAGCCCGTCAAGTCGTTGCGCAACTTCTCAATTTCACTGTCCAGCTCTAGGCTTTCTAGCAGGTCTTTGATACCTTCGGCGCCCATCTTGGCCACAAACTCGTCGCCGTATTCGATGCGCTTGGCGTCGAAATCGTCTTCGGTCATGATGGCGTACTTTTTGAGCGGTGTCATGCCGGGATCAACGATGACGTAGGCCTCAAAATACAACACGCGTTCGATGTCACGCAAGGTCATGTCCAACACCATGCCCAAGCGGCTTGGCAGTGACTTTAAGAACCAAATGTGCGCACAAGGTGCAGACAGGTCGATGTGGCCCATGCGCTCACGACGAACTTTGGTTTGGGTGACTTCAACGCCACACTTTTCGCAAATAACACCGCGGTGCTTTAAACGCTTGTACTTACCACACAAGCATTCGTAGTCCTTGATAGGGCCAAAAATCTTGGCACAAAACAGGCCATCACGCTCAGGCTTGAAGGTGCGGTAGTTGATGGTTTCTGGCTTTTTAACTTCGCCAAAAGACCATGAACGAATTTTCTCAGGCGAGGCCAAGCCAATTCTGATGGCATCGAAATGGTCATCAGGTGTGAACTGCTTGAATAGGTCGAGTAACGATTTCATGTTTTCAATCCTTTAATGTCAGACGTGGTGTAAGGGGTTGGGTGTAGCGCCGCTGTGAGCGGCGCTGCTGCCTTACATCAAGAACGCTCCAACTCAATGTCGATACCCAAAGAACGGATTTCTTTGACCAGCACGTTGAACGACTCGGGCATACCGGCCGTGATGGCGTGCTCGCCTTTGACAATGCTTTCGTACACCTTGGTACGGCCTTGCACGTCATCCGACTTGACGGTGAGCATTTCTTGCAGTGTGTAAGAAGCACCATAGGCTTCCAATGCCCATACCTCCATCTCACCAAAACGCTGTCCACCGAACTGGGCTTTACCACCCAGCGGCTGCTGTGTGACCAAGCTGTATGGGCCTGTTGAACGGGCGTGCATTTTGTCATCCACCAAGTGGTGAAGCTTCAGCACGTGCATGTAACCAATTGTGGTCTTGCGCTCGAATGCGTCTCCAGTGCGTCCGTCATACAACTGCGCTTGCGTGCGTGTAGGCGTTAAACCTTTGCGCGCAGCGATGTCGTCTGGGTACGCCAGTTTCAGCATGGCACGAATCTCGTCTTCTGAGGCACCGTCAAACACGGGCGTTGCAAACGGCACGCCGTTTTGCAAGTTCTCGGCCATTGACACCACCTCAACATCAGTCAATGACTTGATGTCTGTGGCGCGTCCACTGGTGTTGTAAACCTGGTCCAAAAAGCTGCGTACTTCAGCCGTACGGGCACCTTCTTGTAACATGCTGCCGATGCGCAAGCCCAAGCCTTTGGCGGCCCAACCCAAGTGCACTTCAAGTACCTGACCCACGTTCATGCGTGATGGCACGCCCAACGGGTTGAGCACGATGTCAGCAGGTGTGCCGTCGGCCATGTAAGGCATGTCTTCGACAGGTACGATCTTAGAGACCACGCCTTTGTTGCCGTGGCGACCAGCCATCTTGTCACCGGGCTGCAAGCGACGCTTGACAGCAATGTAAACCTTGACCATCTTCAACACACCGGCTGGCAGCTCGTCGCCTTGGGTGAGTTTTTTGCGCTTCTCTTCAAAAGCCAAGTCAAAACTGTGACGGGTTTGCGCCAGTGAGTTTTTGACCGACTCCAGTTGCGCTGCAACGTCGTCATCGGCTGGGCGGATGTCAAACCAATAGTGCTTGTCCAACTCGTCCAAGTAGGCTTTGTCGATGGACGCGCCTTTGGCAAGTTTTTGTGGGCCACCGTTGGCTTTTTTGCCAACAATCATTTTCTCGATACGGGCAAATGCATCGGCTTCAACAATGCGCAATTGGTCGTTCAAGTCCAAGCGGAAACGCTTCAACTCGTCGTCGATGATTTGCTGTGCTCGTTTGTCGCGTGGAATACCTTCGCGTGTAAACACCTGAACGTCGATGACCGTACCTTGTGAGCCTTGGTCTACGCGCAGCGAAGTGTCTTTCACATCAGATGCTTTTTCACCAAAAATGGCGCGCAACAACTTCTCTTCAGGTGTGAGCGTGGTCTCGCCTTTGGGCGTGACCTTGCCAACCAGCGTGTCGCCAGGACTAACTTCAGCTCCCACATAAATAATGCCGGAATCATCTAAGCGGTTGAGCTGTGTTTCAGCCAAGTTAGGAATGTCGCGCGTTATTTCTTCGGCGCCCAACTTGGTGTCACGTGCCATGACCACCAGCTCTTCGATGTGAATTGAGGTGTAACGGTCTTCTGACACCACACGCTCAGAGATGAGTATGGAATCTTCGAAGTTGTAACCGTTCCATGGCATAAAGGCGATCAACATGTTTTGGCCTAAGGCCAATTCACCCAAATCGGTTGATGCACCGTCGGCAATCACATCGCCTTTGGCAATCAGGTCACCTGTCTTAACAATGGGGCGTTGGTGTATGTTGGTGTTTTGGTTTGAGCGCTGGTATTTGATGAGGTTGTAGATGTCTACACCCACTTCACCGGCAAAAGCCTCAGCATCATTCACACGCACCACAACGCGCATGGCGTCCACGTAGTCGACGACGCCGCCACGGTTTGCAGTTACTACCGTACCAGAGTCAACCGCTGCAACCCGCTCAATACCGGTACCAACCACAGCCTTTTCTGGGCGCAGCACTGGCACAGCTTGACGCTGCATGTTGGCACCCATCAACGCGCGGTTGGCGTCGTCGTGTTCCAAGAACGGCACCAACGATGCCGCCACTGACACGATCTGTGCCGGTGAAACGTCCATGTATTGAATGCGCTCGGCACCCACCAACACTGACTCACCTTTTTCACGGGCTGAAATCAAGTCACCCTCAAGAATGCCTTTGTCATTCAACGGCGCATTGGCCTGCGCAATCACGTACTTGCCTTCTTCAATGGCAGACAAGTAGTCGATGTCGTTTGTCACCAATGCATCGGTGACGCGTCGGTATGGGGTTTCAATGAAACCGTACTCGTTCAAGCGCGCGTACAGCGCCAGCGAGTTGATCAAACCAATGTTTGGACCTTCTGGTGTTTCGATTGGACAGACGCGACCGTAATGGGTCACGTGCACGTCACGCACTTCAAAACCTGCACGCTCACGGGTCAAACCACCTGGGCCTAGAGCTGATACACGGCGCTTGTGTGTGATTTCAGACAAGGGGTTGGTTTGGTCCATAAACTGGCTCAACTGCGACGCACCAAAGAACTCTTTAAGTGCAGCAGAGATCGGCTTGGAGTTGATCAAGTCGTGTGGCATGAGCGGGTCTTGCTCGGCTTGACCTAAACGCTCTTTCACAGCCTTTTCGATACGCGCCAAACCAGTGCGGTATTGGTTCTCTGCCAACTCACCCACGCAACGCACACGGCGGTTGCCCAAGTGGTCGATATCGTCTACCTCACCACGGCCATTGCGCAGGTCAACCAAGATTTTGGTAACGCCCAAAATGTCTTCGTTGGACAACACCATTGGGCCAGTTGAGTCATCGCGGTTCATGCGGGCGTTGAACTTCATACGCCCAACACGTGACAAGTCGTAGGTGTCTGGGTTGTAGAACAACCGCTGGAACAAAGCCTGTACCGAGTCTTTGGTGGGCGGCTCACCAGGGCGCATCATGCGGTAGATGGCCACGCGAGCTTGAAACTCGTCTGCCGTGTCATCGGTGCGCAGGGTTTGTGAAATGTAGTTGCCTTGGTCCAACTCATTGGTGTAGATACACGCCAATTCTTGAATACCAGATGAGCGCAATACCTTCATCAAGGCCTCGGTCAGCTCGTCGTTGGCCTTTGCAATGATTTCACCCGTATCTGGGTCCACAATGTTTTTAGCAACAACGCGGCCTAGCAAGTAGTCTTCTGACACGCTGATGTGCGTGGTGGCAGACTGCTCTAGCTCACGTGTGTGCCTGACGGTGATGCGCTTGTCCTTGGGCACCACAACCTTGCCGGCTTTGTCAGTGATGTCAAAGCGTGCGATTTCGCCGCGCAAACGCTCGGCTACGAACTCTAGTTGCGCACCATCATCCATCAAGCGGAAGTGGTCGTTCACGTAGAAGTTGGCCAAAATCGCTTCTGGTGTCAGGCCAATGGCCTTGAGCAAAATACTCACAGGCATTTTGCGGCGACGGTCGACGCGGAAGTACAAGAAGTCTTTTGGATCGAACTCGAAGTCCAACCAAGACCCACGGTAGGGAATGATGCGTGCTGAGAACAGCAGCTTGCCCGAGCTGTGGGTCTTGCCCTTGTCGTGCTCAAAAAACACGCCAGGTGACCGGTGCAGCTGAGACACAATCACGCGCTCAGTTCCGTTGATGATGAAGGAGCCTTTATCGGTCATCAAAGGCACTTCGCCCATGTAGACCTCTTGCTCTTTTACTTCCTTCACCACTTTGGACTGTGATGTGCTGGACTCACGGTCGTAAATGATGAGCTGAACGCGGGCACGTACAGCTGACGAGAATGTCAAACCGCGGGTTTGGCACTCGCGCACGTCAAACGCTGGTCGTGCGAGGTTGTACTCAAGGTACTTCATCTCTACAAAGCCGTTGTGCGACACGATTGGGAAGGCGTTCAAGAATGCGGCTTGCAAGCCTTCCTCTGTCCGCTTTTTAGGACTTGTATCTTTTTGCAAAAACGCGATGTACGCCTCTTTTTGCATTTGTAGCAAATATGGAATTTCTAGCACGTTTTCACGGCTGCCAAAACTCTTACGAATTCGCTTGCGTTCGGTATATGAATAGGCCATGGGTTCTCCGGGGCATGTCGACAGAACAATTGGCGCTTGCCACATGCATTGAGCACATGGCAAACGGTCTTGGCGGCTGGCCACTACCAGCCTTGGCAGACGACCATGCGTTGCACACGGCCCGTACCAAGATCGTCTTCTAACGTCGGGGGTTTTAGAAGACACTTGAAATAACGTTCAGCGGTTGTATGCCAACATTATTTCAAGTGTGCTCTAAACACAAAAGGCCGGTTCGAAAACCAGCCCGGTAAATCACACACCATTCGCTGTACTGCAAGGCAGTGCAGCGAATGGATGCAATTTACTTGAGTTGCGCTTTTGCGCCAGCTTCTTCAAGCTTCTTAACAGCCGCTTCAGCGTCCGCTTTAGAAACAGCTTCTTTGATTGACTTAGGTGCGGCATCAACCATGTCTTTGGCTTCTTTCAAGCCCAAGCCGGTGATTTCACGTACCGCTTTAATCACTGACACTTTTTGTGCGCCAATTTCAAGCAACACGACATCAAATTCGGTTTGCTCTTCTTCGGCCGCTGCAGCAGCACCGCCAGCGGCAGGTGCTGCCATTGATGCAGCGCTCACGCCAAATTTCTCTTCGATGGCTTTCACCAAGTCGTTGAGTTCCATGACCGTCATGCTATCTAAAGCGGTCAAAAATACGTCTTTATCGAATGCCATTTTTTAATTTCCTTAAACGTTGTGGACGCAGGCAAATACCAGCAATTAAGCGGTTTGCTCTGCGCCTTTTTTCTCTGCCAAAGCGGCCAACACAGCTGCGGTGCGGCTCACTGGCGACTGCATCAAGCCCAACAACTGTGACAACAACACTTCCTTGGTAGGAATGTTTGCCAGTTGCTTAACAGCATCAGCATCTAAAAATTTACCAGCGTATACGCCAGCACGGATCACCAACTTGTCGTTGGTTTTCGCAAACTCTGCCACTACTTTTGCAGCGGCAACAGCATCTTCAGAAAAACTGTAGATCAGGGGGCCGGTCATCTGGTCGCCAACAACTTCAAATGCACTACCTGCAACAGCACGGCGAGCCAAGGAGTTTTTCAACACACTTAGGTTCACACCAGCTGCACGGGCTTTAACGCGCAATTCGGTCATTGATGCCACCGTAATGCCACGGTACTCCGCCATCACCAGCGTTTGAGCTTTAGCTGCGAGTGCGGTCACTTCTTGAATGACTGCGGATTTCTCACTGCGATTTAGACTCAAGGTCAACTCCTTCAATATGCTTGTCTTCACTGGTGAAGAGCAAGCGCCTTATTGCAGCGATCAACTGTTTTTGGAAATTTTCCATCTGCAGCGGGATCGCCATCTGCGTTGGCTGATGTATTAAGCAGTGGGTGCTGGTTACCCAACACCTACCGCGCCAACGGTCTTGGATGGCTCCAAGTGCAGCGCTGTTAAGCGCTGCACCCGAACCCACCACATGGACTTAACGCCTGGTTTCCCAAACGCCTCAGTCGCATTGTTATCTCGCGATTACGCTGAGATGGATTGGGTGTCAACGCGAACGCCTACACCCAATGTTGATGACACAGCCACTTTGCGCAGGTACAAGCCCTTGCTGTTGGCAGGCTTTGACTTGTTCAAAGCATCAATTAATGTGGCCAAGTTGGCCTTCAATGCATCGGCGTCGAACGAGCGGCGGCCAATGGTTGAATGCACGATACCGGCCTTGTCAACACGGAATTGAACTTGACCTGCTTTGGCATTTTTAACAGCCGTTGCCACATCAGCAGTAACGGTGCCAACCTTTGGGTTGGGCATCAGACCACGTGGGCCCAACACTTGACCCAAGGTACCCACCACACGCATAGCGTCTGGAGAGGCAATCACCACGTCAAAGTTAATCTTGCCGGCTTTGATCTCTGCGGCCAGGTCGTCCATACCGACTATGTCAGCGCCAGCGGCTCTGGCTTCATCGGCTTTTGCACCTTGGGCAAACACTGCGACGCGCTTGACTTTGCCGGTGCCGTTTGGCAACACAACAGCGCCACGCACCACTTGGTCAGATTTCTTGGCGTCAATGCCGAGTTGGACAGCTACGTCAATGGATTCGTCAAACTTGGCAGTTGCGAACTCTTTGACCAGGCCTAAGGCATCAATGATGGGGTACAGCTTGTTGGCATCAATTTTGCCAACCTGCGTCTTTTGCTTCTTTGTCATAGCCATTTACACGCCCTCCACAGTCACGCCCATGGAGCGCGCAGAACCGGCGATGGTACGCACAGCAGCGTCCAAATCGGCGGCATTCATGTCTACCATTTTGGCGTTTGCAATTGCTTCCAACTGCGCACGTGTGATGGTGCCGACTTTCACGCTGTTAGGCGTTGCAGAACCTTTTGTCAACTTGATCGCCTTCATGATCAGCACAGCTGCTGGAGGCGTCTTGATGACGAAAGTGAAACTTTTGTCCGCAAATGCCGTAATCACTACGGGCAAAGGCAAACCTGGCTCAACACCTTGGGTCTGTGCGTTAAACGACTTACAGAACTCCATGATGTTCAAACCACGTTGACCCAATGCTGGACCAATGGGGGGGCTTGGGTTGGCTTTACCAGCTGGGACTTGCAGCTTGATGAAGCCGACGATTTTCTTCGCCATGCTAAATACTCCTTCGAGTTCAAACGGCTGACGCGCTGGCCAACCTCCTCGCAACTAACGACCCTAGATGCTCAGTTGGTGCGGGAACGCAAACACCAACCTTGGCAAGCCACTTATGCAGCCTGTCAAGCCGTTCAAACCTAGCCTTTTTCGACTTGGCTGAACTCCAACTCCACGGGTGTCGAGCGGCCAAAAATGGTCACAGACACACGCAATTTGTTTTTATCGTAGTTCACATCTTCAACAGTGCCGTTGAAGTCCGTGAATGGACCTTCTTTCACCCGTATGTATTCACCCACGATGAACTCGACCTTGTGACGCGGCTTCTCGGTTCCGTCCTTCATCTGGTCAACAATTTTTTGCACATCGGCTTCTGAAATTGGCGCAGGCCGGTTTCTAGCACCGCCCACAAAACCTGTGACTTTACTGGTGTTTTTTACCAAGTGCCATGTCTCATCGTCCATGGCCATTTCAACCAACACATAACCTGGGAAAAACTTGCGTTCTGTGGTGCGGCGCTGGCCATTCTTCAACTCCACCACTTCCTCGGTTGGCACCAAAGTGCGCCCGAATCTGGTTTCCATGCCAGCGTTGCTGACACGTTCTAATATATTGCGCTCAACCGCTTTTTCCATGCCCGAGTAGGCGTGAACCACGTACCAACGCATGCCATCAACTGGCGTTAATGATTGCAGTGCCTCGGCAGGTTGTGTCGGTTCAGCGGACTCAAGTAATTCGTCTGTCATTTATTTTCTCCAGCCTAGCACTAAGTCGTATAGCAACCACTCTAGGGTTTTATCGGTTAGCCACAAGAACAAGGCCATGACGAACACAAAGCCAAATACATACAAAGTCATTTGCACAGATTCGCGACGCGCGGGCCACACAACCTTAGACATTTCACGCTTGGCGTCACGCAAAAAACCAATAAACACACGTCCCGTATGCGATGTGAAAAACACAACCGCACCCAACACCATGCAGCCAATCAAGCCGCCCCACTGCGCAGCTGCACCCTGTGCAGACAGCAGAAAGTAAGCCACAAAACCACCAATCGCCAAAAGCGCTGCAGTTGCTACTTTGGCCGTATCGGCACCGCCGCCTACCGTTTGAACATCAGTTGAAGCCATAAAACCTTATTCACAAAATCCAGCACAAATACCCCACAAAAGGGTTTGCACATTGCCGCGTCCCAAGACAGGCAAGCCCACCAGAGGTCTTAACGACTTCGGCGGGCCAGATGTACTACTAAAAAATCCACCTCACGAGTCAGTCAACACAGGTGTGTCGCCAGACTTGTTAAGTGGCAGGGGCGGAGGGAATCGAACCCCCAACCTTCGGTTTTGGAGACCGACGCTCTGCCAATTGAGCTACGCCCCTATTGAACAACTTAAAAAAACAACCGACTGCTTAACTACTTAAGCAATGATCTTTGCAACCACGCCCGCACCAACAGTGCGGCCGCCTTCGCGA
>CALBWZ010000335.1 GCA_937893415.1 uncultured Comamonadaceae bacterium
TGACTTTGGTGATTTGAAAAGTAAATACGCTGCTCTGCTGTTGGTGGACAGCCCAGCCAACGCGCTTGTGCACCTGTGAGCAAACGCACCACGCCTAGCAGCAACAAGCCAACAACGTTACCTGCCCAGCTCATGGCGTTACACGCGGCAATGCCACTTGATTCATGCGCGCTTGAATGGTGATGGTGCGCCCTTGCAGATAACCCGAGTTGGGGCGGTCTTCATAAAATTTTGGATTGGGCAACATCACTGCTAATTTGGCCGCTTCGCGCGAACTTAGCTTGGCTGCAGACTTTTTAAAATAATGTTGTGCAGCAGCCTCTGCACCAAAAATGCCCTCGCCCCATTCCACGCTGTTCAGGTAAATGGTAAGTATGCGGTGCTTGCTTAAACAGGTTTCAAGCGCAAAGGTCAACAGCAACTCTTGGCCTTTGCGTAAAAAGGTTCGCTCTTTAGACAGCAACAAATTTTTGGCAAGTTGCTGCGTAATGGTGGAGCCGCCTACAACTTTGGCAGGCTTGTTGGCGCGCTTTGTGACGGCACGTTGTTCAGCACGGCTGTTGCGCTGCCATGCACCTTGAATAGCTTCCCAGTCCACGCCATTGTGCCGAAAAAAATCGCTGTCTTCGGATGCAACAACGGCTTGGCGCAGTTTGTTGCTGATGGCGGCGTCGCCCACCCACACCTGGCGCCATAACATATCCTCTGGATGAGCCATCAGCCGCCAAGCTTCGCTGCGTTGCAAGCTGGTAGATTGCGGGTCCACAACAACCATCATTGCAATGCGGCCCAGTGCTAGCAGCTGGAGTGCACATGCGGCTAGTACCAGCCAGCCCATCCACGACAACGCTAGCGAACGCTGGCGTTTAACCATGCTCAGCCTGTGTCGGATGCGTTGGACTGCCATGGTGTTCTTAAGGGGTCGGAGCATCCACAATGGCGCGCAACTCGCGCAGCACATTGTCCGTATGCGGCAAGCTGCCACGCCAAATGGCAAATGACTGAGCTGCTTGCTCTACCAACATGCCTAGTCCATCGCGTGTCTGGCTGCAGCGTTCGGCTGCCCAGTCTAAAAAGACGCGACTAGACTGGCCATACATCAGGTCAATGGCCAAGCTGTGGGGTGCTAACAACGCGTCGCTCAAATGAATATGCTGTCCACCTAGGCTGGCTGCGCTGGCGTTAATCACCACATCAAAGGCTTGTTGGCCCAAGCCGTTGAGGTCGTCTAGACCGCAAGCGCTGAGTTCACAGCCGCAAGCTAGGGCCAAGGTGGCGTGACGATTGGCCACCTCTGTGGCTTTGATCGGCGTGCGGTTGGTCAGCAAGATGTGTGCACACCCAGCATCTATTAGCGGGCCTAATATGCCAGCGCCAGCGCCACCTGCGCCTATCACCAGTATGCGTTTGCCTTGCAACTTGAAGCCCGCATTGTGCGTGATGTCACGCACCAAACCCACGCCATCGGTGTTGTCGGCTTTGAGCACGCCTGCGTCCCACCACAGTGTGTTGCAAGCCTGCGCGAGCGAGGCAGCGGGGCTGTGCCACTGTGCCAGCGCAAAGGCGTCAATTTTGAATGGCACGGTCACATTGCAGCCTTGCAGCCCATTGGCGCGCAGCTGCGCCAAGCCGCTGGCGAAGTTACCGATTTCCAGCAAGCTGCGGTCGTAGCGCATAGCTTGTTGAGTTTGCGCTGCAAACTTGGCGTGTAGCCATGGCGAGCGGCTGTGAGCAATGGGGTTGCCAATAACGGTGTAGTGGTCTGCGGCGTTTGGCATGGTTATTGAGCGGGTGTTGCAGTACTGCTAAGTGGAACCAACAGTTGGGTGCTGAGCGTGCTGTCGCGTAGAAAGTCAAATTGTGTCACGACAACCAGTTCACTGGCTTGCGCGGCCAAGTTGGCAGGGAATGGCTCAAAGCGCATACCTGCAACCAATGCTTTGGCGCGTTGGTTGAGCGCGCCTTGGCGGGCTTCTTTCAGAACACGCGTGCCCAGTACCCGCCCTTGGGCGTCGACAGTAATGGCCATCACAAGCTGCCCATACAAGCGTTGTTGGTTGTAGCTCGGGAAGTTGCGTGTACCTTGCGCTTCAATGGTTTGGCGCATGTGGTCGTAGTACAAGGCGAAGACGGCCGCGCGCGTGGCTGGACTGATGAACCGGCGTTTAGGGCTGGCGTTGTCTAGCGCAATGGCTTGTTCAATGCGCCCAATATGCGACAGCAAACGTTGTCGCGTTTGACGGGCTTGCGCCAAGGTGATGATGGGGTCTGTATCGGTTGTGGTGCTGATTTGAACAACAGCTTGGCTGGCGAGTTCATCTTTAAGCGCTGTGAGTACGCGCAACTCTTGCTCTTGCGTGGCCTGTAGTTGGCTGTTCGTGTTGCTGGTTTCGAGCCGATCTTTTGATGTTTTGCTGCCTGTCAAAGCTTGAGGCGCAGGCGCTTGGTCGGAAGAAGCCATGACGCCGGGGGCGGCTTGCCCCCCACCTTCAAGGTTGACTTGCGCCATAGCTTGCGCGTTGACTGGCGCTGTTTCGCTGCGGGCATTGACCAGCACCACTTCAACTGTGTTGTTGTAGGTCAGCGTGCTGGGCTCAAACTTGGGCGTGCCGCGCTGAAGCAACAACGCCATGGCGTGCACACACACAGACAGCAGCAGCGCGGCGTATAGCGTGCGTGTGCTGCTTGAGGCCTTGATGTGTACGGTGGAGGTTGCCGATGCCATGGTGCTTGATTTAGCTTGCTGCCTTGTTAGCTGTTGCCGCCGGGCTCTGGCAAAGCTGGTGAGGCTGGTGCTTCGTCACTTAAGTCTAGTGCGAGCTTGAGACTGCCGGTGCCCGCGTCCTCAGCGTCCTCGGCATCGTCGCCAAAGTCTTCAAGCGCAATGCCCATCTCGCCGCCAACGTCAGCAGCATCTAGGCGTTCAATCACGGTGCCACTGATGTCTAAAGCCATGGTGTCGGGTTCGCCCAACTTGATGCGCAGGTGCGCGTGTCTGGGCATGGTTTGTGCACCCATAACGGGTACAACCAGTGGCAGGTCGTCAGCTCTGACCAAGCCGTCTTTAAACAGCACCGCTGTAATATCGGTGATGTTGTGCTGTGCCAAGTAGCGCAGTGTCCAGTAGCGCTCCATGGCATTTTGGAATTGGTTGTAGGCGCTGTAAGTGGCTTCAAAGTTGCTGATGATGGCAAACAGCTCAGCATCCTTAGGCTTAAAAGGGGCGACCAAGGCGGCTGTTGAGCCGTGCTGCACACAGGCCAGCAGCTGCCATTGGTTGACCAAGTCGGTGTAGCGGCGAAGGGGTGAGGTACTCCACGCGTAGGCTGGCACACCAATACCGGCATGGGGAGCCATTTTGGTGCCCATGCGTACCTTCACGCCTGGCGCCATGCTGGCTTGGCTGCGGTAAATACCGGGAACACCCAACGCACCCAGCCATTGACCCCATGTGCTGTTCGCCAAAATCATGGCTTCAGCAACGACCAAGTCTAAGTTGGAGCCTCTTGGCCTGACTGTGATGTCAACCACTTCGTCACCGTTTGGCAAGGCTGGCGCGCCTGGCGTTTTCACCAGCGAAAAGTTGTAATCAGGGCGGTTGAAGTTCTCGGGCTTGCCTCTAACCACCTCGCGTGCGGCCTTGAGTTGTTTGGCCAAACGGTTTAAAAACCGCAGTTCCGTGCCCCAGCGCGGCATATTAAGAGGTGGCTCTTGTGCGTCAAAAAAGGCGTTGTCAAACACGTCATCCAGTTTGTCGTGGCGTAAGTTTTGCGCAATATGCACGCGCTCAACCACGGTGGTGGTCTCGCCCAGCGCCATGGTCTCTTCGTCGATGGAGACGTACAGCGACAAAGCAGGGCAGTCGCGCCCTTCGGCCAATGTGTAGTGCTCCACCACGTCATGGGGCAGCATGGTGACCTTAAAGCCAGGCATGTACATGGTCGACATGCGGGCTCTGGCGACGGTGTCTATGGCGTCACTGGGTTGAATGGCCAGTCCAGGTGCGGCGATGTGTATGCCAAGGGTGACTGTGCCTGTGCCCAGACCTTGCACAGAGAGCGCATCGTCAATTTCTGTGGTGTTGGAGTCGTCAATCGAAAAGGCCTGCGCCGGTGACAGCGCCAACGCGGCGGTGTCAATGCTGGGTGCTTCCAGAGGAGGGAAGCCAATACCTTTGGGAAATTGGTCGTATAAAAAACGCTGCCAATGAAACTCAAACGCGCTGCGAATGGCACCAGCTTGCTGCAACAGGTGCAGCGGTGCGAGCTGTGTTTGTTTGGTAGCTGCTACAACGGCCTTGTATTCAGGCGCATTTTTGTCTGGCTTGAACAGTATTTTGTAAAGTTGTTGGGCAATAGGCTCTGGGCATTGGCCATTGGCCAGATCGCTGGTCCATTGTTCAACCTGTGCCTGTATGGCTGCTTTCTTCTCAATGGCCGCCAAAGCCTGTTGCAACACCTCAGCACTTGCCTTTTTGAAGCGGCCTTTTCCAGCACGGCGAAAGTAATGAGGTGCTTCAAACAAGCGCATCAAGGCGCTGGCTTGTTGGATGATGTTTGGTTTGTCGCCAAAGTAGTCAGCGGCCATGTCGGCAAAGCCAAACTCGTCATCGCCGGCACATTCCCAAGCCAGGTCTAAGTCTATGTCTTGACTGCCTTGGGCAGCCTGCGCCATGAACTCGGCAGGGCTGGGTTGCTCGAAGCGAATCAGTCCATTGGTGCTTTTAACTTTTTGGCGCTTGCCTGAGGCCAATTCAACTTGGGCTGAGGCGTCTGTTTCGGACAAAATGCGTCCAGCTAAAAACTTACCGGTGTCTTCAAATAATAGGTACATGACTGAATTGTCCCATGCCTGCCTTGCACTATAAATCTGCCCTGCATTAGCCCAGTCATTTCTGCTCGTCGGTTTAAGTCTGGTTTTTCCAACCAGTCCTTATGTTCGCAAGTGCAAAAAGTCGGCTATGGGTTCCAACCAGGGTTCAAAGTCGCTCAGGCCATGGTCCCCTTTGGCTAGTAGGTGCAGTTGGGCGTGCTGGTAATGGCCAGCCATCTCATGCCAGTCCAGCACTTCATCACCTTTGGCCACAATGGCCGTGGTGTTGGTGGGCACATCAGTAGAGTTGAGGGCTAGGGCCTCTAGCTCGTCCACGTAGCTGGGCAAAAAGTGAATGGTTTGTGTGGGGTCGTGCCACATGGGGTGCTCGCCAACCAGCTTGTGCCCATGTGTGTGGGCTGCCACTGCTGGGTTGACGACCACACTTGGCCAGCCTCTCTGTTGTGCAATAAAGCTGGCGTAAAAGCCGCCCAAGCTTGAGCCCATCACGGCGCTGCTTGCTGGCGGCCACTGCGCTGTGAGCTTGTCTATGAGACCTATGGCTGCGGCCGGGGATGCGGGCAGCTCAGGCGCAAGCCACACCACGTCAGGGTAATGCCGAGACAGCCAGTTTCGCAGTAGGCATGCCTTGGTGGATTTGGGTGATGACCTAAATCCGTGTAAGTACAGCAAGTGCGTGGTGCTCATAAAGTGTGACCAAGTGTCGACGCCGAACTGCAGCGTTAGGAGTTGATAATAACGACCATGCCTGTTGTTATTAAAAACCCCGCTTGGTCAACCCGCCTAGCACCTTGGCTCGTTGGTTTTGACGGCCCATTGGTGTTTGCTGTGGTGATGTTGGCCTGCGCTGGATTAGCCACTATGTATTCAGTGGGGTTTGACCATGGCACGCGTTTTTTCGACCATGGTCGAAACATGCTGATAGCTGCTGTGGTGATGTTCGTAGTAGCGCAAGTCTCACCTCAGCGACTCATGGCAATGGCAGTCCCTAT
This sequence comes from uncultured Comamonadaceae bacterium, assembly GCA_937893415.1. Lineage (GTDB taxonomy): Bacteria > Pseudomonadota > Gammaproteobacteria > Burkholderiales > Burkholderiaceae_C > RS62. The sequence continues at coordinate 5,826 of CALBWZ010000335.1, forward strand.
GTACACGGTAGGCGTGGCATTGCTGATTGCAGTGGCTATTTTTGGACTGACCAAAAAAGGTGCCCAGCGCTGGCTCAATGTGGGTGTTGTGATTCAGCCCAGTGAAATTATGAAAATTGCGATGCCGCTGATGCTGGCGTGGTGGTTTCAACGCCGAGAGGGGCAAATGCGCGTATTTGACTTCATAGTCGCAGCACTGATTTTGGCCATACCTGTAGGCCTAATCGTGTCGCAACCCGACCTTGGTACCTCTCTACTGGTGATGGCGTCTGGTGTCTTTGTCATTTATTTTGCAGGTCTGAGCTGGAAGCTGATTTGGCCGCCGGTGCTGATAGCAAGCGCCGGCATCATTGCACTGATAGTGATGGAGTCCTCATGGTGCGCACCCGGCGTTGATTGGGTGGTGCTGCACGACTACCAAAAACAGCGGGTGTGCACCTTGTTAGACCCGTTCAAAGACCCCTTAGGCAAAGGCTTTCATATCATCCAAGGCATGATTGCTATTGGCTCAGGTGGTGTATTCGGTAAAGGCTTTATGCAGGGTACGCAAACCCATTTAGAGTTTATTCCTGAGCGCACGACAGACTTTATTTATGCCGCATTCGCAGAGGAATTTGGCTTTATTGGCACTGTGCTGTTGGTGGCCGGTTTTGTGTTCTTGATATTTCGAGGCTTGTTGATTGCCCTCGAAGCCCCTAGTTTGTTCTCGCGCTTGTTGGCTGGCTCCATCACCATGAATTTCTTTGTGTACGGTTTTGTCAACATGGGCATGGTCAGTGGCATATTGCCTGTGGTTGGCGTGCCTCTGCCATTTATCAGTTATGGCGGGACTGCTATGGTGACGCTGGGGATGGGCTTGGGCATCTTAATGGCCATTACGCGTACCAAGCGGCTGATACAAAGTTAGGGAACCTCAGCACAACCCTGACAACGGCGCCGCCTGACAGACGTTGCACAAAGATGAAACCAATCAGCCTTGCCGCCAACGCATTCGACCTTGTCACCAAGCCCACGCGCACGCGTGTGTTTCTTGATGCAATGAGCTTGGTTGTCCCGTGGCGGGAGCTGGTCGGATTGACCCAGCCGTTCGGGCCGACGGTCACTGAATAAGCGCTCGCCTTGGGGCAGCTTGCTAGACAAAGCCGAGCAACTCACAGCCAGCGTTCGAGCGACGGTCGAGCACCTGCTCCGAGTGATCCAGTGCCAGTTCGGCTTCACCACGGCTCGCTTCACAGGGCTGGCCAAGAACACGGCGCAGCTGATACCGCTGTGTGCGCTGAGCAATGTCTGGATGGCGCGAAGGCATGTGTTTGGGGCGCGGGGATGCGTGTGTGCACAGCGGGCACGTGCCCGGCAGAGGACTGAATAAGCCCTGCAAACAGCCCGAATAAGCTGAATTCCGGTGAAATCACGCTGCGTGTTTCATCAGATGAACTGTTACGTCTCAACTTCCGCTGCCGCGGGGGGCTCTGCAGAGCTTCCTTGGCGCAGGCTGATGTCGCCTGACACAACAGAACTGGCTGCTGTTGAGTCATGGTCGAATCTAGGTTGAATGTGGCCCAAAACGATTAAAGCCAGTAAGCGCTACCAGTTATCTCATTAGTTTCTACAATAGCGTTATGACCAGTCGAACACCCACCATTGCCCGCTTGCAGACAGCCCATCAATATTTGTTGGAGCTGCATGGATTAACAGAAACACATTTGCGCCGCGCTTTAGGCGACATGCTCAGTGCAGGTGTTGATGATGCTGACCTGTATTTTCAGTACACCCGGTCAGAGGGGTGGAGCTTGGAAGAGGGCATTGTTAAAAGTGGCAGCTTCTCTATCGACCAAGGTGTCGGGGTACGTGCCATCAGCGGCGAAAAAACAGCATTTGCCTATTCCGACGATTTGTCATGGACGGCCTTACGTGACGCCGCGCACACGGTGCGCACCATTGCCAACCAAGGGCAAGAAAAACGTATCAAAGTGCCCAGTAAAAAAATTGCACCAGCACGCAGCCTGTATGGCGCAGGTGACCCCACCCAAAGTTTAGACAGCGCCTCTAAGGTTGCGTTGCTGGAAAAAGTTGAGCGCTTGGCCAAAGCGGCTGACAACCGTGTGGTGCAAGTAATGGCCAGTTTGGCCAGCGAGTTTGACGTGGTGATGGTGGCTAGGGCAGACGGTGTAATGGCTGCTGACGTGCGTCCTTTGTCGCGTTTATCTGTGACTGTGATTGCCCAACAAGGCGATAGGCGCGAGGTGGGCAGTGCGGGCGGTGGTGGTCGTTTGGGGCTGGATATGTTTGATGACGCCTTGGTCGCACAGTACGTGCGTGAGGCCGTTGGCAGCGCCATCATTAATTTAGACGCGCAAGCTGCGCCTGCTGGCGAAATGACGGTTGTTTTGGGCTCAGGCTGGCCAGGTATTTTGCTGCATGAGGCCATTGGCCACGGCTTGGAAGGCGATTTCAACCGCAAAGGGTCTAGCGCATTTGCGGGCAGAATTGGCGAGCGCGTGGCTGCCAAAGGCGTGACGGTGTTGGATGACGGCACCATTGCCGACAGGCGTGGCTCTCTCAACATTGACGACGAGGGCAACACCAGCCAGCGCAACGTGCTCATTGAAGACGGCATATTGTGTGGCTACATCCAAGACAGCATGAATGCGCGCTTAAGCGGTGTTGCACCAACGGGCAATGGCAGGCGTGAAAGCTATGCCCATGTGCCCATGCCGCGTATGACCAATACCTACATGCTAAATGGTGATCACACGTCTGAAGAAATTATTGGTTCTATGAAAAAGGGCTTGTACGCCACAAACTTTGGTGGTGGGCAGGTAGACATTACCTCTGGCAAATTTGTGTTTTCTGCCAGCCAAGCTTGGTGGGTAGAAAACGGTCAACTGAAATACCCAGTCAGGGGTGCCACGTTGGTTGGCAATGGGCCAGATGCCTTGACACGTGTCAGCATGATTGGCAACGACATGGCCCTTGACAGCGGCGTAGGCACCTGCGGGAAAGAAGGGCAGAGCGTGCCTGTTGGCGTAGGCCAGCCCACCTTGCGCATTGATGGCTTGACGGTAGGTGGTACAGCCTAAGAAGCTGTGTTGTCACCCGTGCCGACAAGGCTTTCATATTAATGTGCTACATTTCAGATCTATGAACAAACACATATTTTGGTTTGGTTACTTTTTTATCTCACGCACATTTGGCGGTCGAGAGTTAGTAGCCTGAACCACACTACTGTTTCTTCTCACTGAACCGCCGCAAGGCGGTTTTTTTTTGCACTATCTAAATTCCAGGAGCCCACCATGAGTAGCAAGACCAAGGCAACCAGCACAGCCAATCCCGCCGCAAGCTGGTACAACCAGGTCGAGAAAACCAGCCAGACCGACAATGAGCGCATCAAGGACATCAACGTGTTGCCCCCTCCTGAGCACTTGATTCGCTTCTTTCCCATTGCCGGTACGCCTGTTGAAAGTCTGATTTCATCAACGCGCGGCCATATTCGCAGCATGATTGAAGGCAAAGACGATCGCTTATTGGTGGTAATTGGCCCTTGTTCTATTCATGACCCAGCCGCCGCTATGGCGTATGCCAAGCGTCTTAAAGTACTGCGCGATACATACGCCGACACACTGGAGGTGGTGATGCGTGTTTACTTTGAAAAGCCACGCACCACAGTGGGCTGGAAGGGTCTGATTAACGACCCTTATATGGATGAGAGCTTTCGCATCGACGAAGGTTTGCGCATGGCGCGTCAGTTGTTGATTGAAATCAACCGTTTGGGCTTGCCAGCGGGCAGTGAGTTTTTAGATGTGATATCGCCGCAGTACATTGGTGATTTGATTGCTTGGGGTGCCATAGGTGCTAGAACCACAGAGAGCCAAGTGCACCGCGAACTGGCCTCTGGCTTGTCCGCGCCTATTGGCTTTAAAAATGGCACAGACGGCAACATCAGAATTGCCACAGACGCCATCCAAGCAGCCGCGCGTGGGCACCACTTTTTGTCGGTACACAAGACGGGCCAAGTGGCCATTGTGCAAACCAACGGCAACAAAGATTGCCACGTCATTTTGCGTGGCGGCAAAGCGCCCAACTATGACGCGCAAAGCGTTCAAGAGGCTTGCGAGGAACTCACTGCGTCTAAGCTGCCAGCGCGCTTAATGGTGGACTGTAGCCACGCCAACAGCGCCAAGCAGTTTGGGCGTCAACTGGACGTTGCAAAAGACGTGGCAAAACAAATTGCGGCGGGCTCCAAGAGTGTGTTTGGCGTGATGGTGGAAAGCCATTTGTTTGAGGGAGCGCAGAAGTTCACTCCAGGCAAAGACAAGGTGGAAGACCTTGTCTACGGTCAAAGCATCACAGACGCTTGCTTGGGATGGGACGACTCTGAAGCCGTGTTGGCGGTGCTCAGTAATGCTGTGGAAACGCGCAGGGGCAGATCCGTTCAAGCCTAGGTGCATCATTGGCTGACACGTTCACTGCATCGTTAACCGCAGTGCGGAATGGGTCGTCAAATCTGACATGGGCGCCAAACTTGAGTTGGCGTTCATGTTGTTTATCTGCTGGCATTCAAGTGCACACCCTGTTGATCTCAGGCGAATTTGGCTTGCAACGCGTCCAGTAACTTGTCGTGTACGCCGCTAAAGCCGCCGTTGCTCATGCACACAATTCGGTCGCCCGCTATGGCGGCACGTGTCACTCGCCTTACCAATTGGTCTATGTTGTCTGTGCATGTCGCACGCTCACCCAAGGGCGACAAGGCTGCTGCGGCATCCCAGTCTAAGCCTGCTGTGTGGCAAAAGACTAGGTCTGCTTGGGTAAGGCTGTCCGGCAATTGGGCTTTCATCGCGCCCAGTTTCATGGTGTTGCTGCGCGGCTCGAATACCGCCAATATGCGTGCTGTGTTGTGGCCTTGCGCGTCTAGTAAGCCGCGCAAGCCGTCTACCGTGGTGCGTATGGCGGTGGGGTGGTGAGCAAAGTCGTCTATGAGCTCTATGTCGCCCTGGCCGGTTTTGATGGTGCCACGCAACTCCATACGTCTGCGTACATTTTGGAATGTGGCCAATGCCACGCACGCGTCATGCGGAGCAACGCCTACATGTGCTGCACTGGCGATGCTGGCCAAGGCGTTGCGTTGGTTGTGTAAGCCGCTGATAGCCCATGTTAGGTGGCCCACCGTTTTGTTCTGATACACCACATCGAAGTCGTGGGCTGGGCCGTGGGCCTGCCACTCGGCTGGATCGGTGCCAAAGCTGGTTTGCGCGCAATACACACCTTGAGCCAACACTCGCTGTAGCGCTGGGTTGTTGGCTTCAACCACCACTTGTCCGCTTGAGGCAATGGTGCGCAGCAGGTGTGTGAACTGGCGTTCAATCGCGGCTAAATTATCGAATATATCGGCATGGTCAAACTCTAGGTTGTTGAGTATGGCTGTGCGCGGTTTGTAGTGC
>CALBWZ010000336.1 GCA_937893415.1 uncultured Comamonadaceae bacterium
CCAATCGACCTGGCTCGTCAATGCTGGCAATCGAAGTGAGGATTTCTGAAGGGATTTTTTTATTGAGTTTGACGTATTGGTCAAACTGCTGCATGACTGCACGGCGCAGGGCCTCAATCTCAGTTTCATCATTGGCTTGACGCTCTAACTTAACGTCAATGGGCTCAACAACAGCACTGAAGTGGACCTCACCATCGGCAATACTTTTAACCATGGCACGCTGCACACCCTCAACCAACACCTTGACGGTGCCGTCCGGTAGTTTGAGCATTTGTAAAATGCTGGCCACACAACCCATTTCAAACATGTCTTGAGGTGTTGGCTCATCTTTAGCGGCAGCTTTTTGAGCGACCAACATGATGCGCCGGTCATCGGCCATGGCAGCTTCTAAAGCCTTGATACTTTTGGCCCGCCCGACAAACAACGGAATGACCATGTGTGGAAACACCACGACGTCACGCAACGGTAACAATGGCAATTCAATAGGCGTAGGGGGCAAAACTTCTTGACCAGACATAACTAAACCTTATTGAGGCGTTGTAACGCTAACAAATGAGCATTCCAACAAAAAATGGGACACTGGTGGCTTAAGCCTTTTTGGCTTTTTCGTGATACACCAACAGAGGGGGTTTGGCATCGTCAATGGTGGTTTCATCCAGCACCACTTGCTTAACACCCACCAAGCTTGGCAACTCAAACATGGTGTCGATTAACGCTTGTTCAAGTATTGAGCGCAATCCACGGGCACCTGTTTTGCGCTTCAGGGCTTTCCGGGCAATCGCACGCAATGCACCTGGGCGCACATCCAACTCGGCATCCTCTAAAGCAATCAGCTTTGAAAACTGTTTAACCACGGCATTCTTGGGCGTGGTCAAAATATCTATCAGCTGTTCTTCATTCAGCTCTTCCAAGGTGGCCACCACTGGCAGTCGACCAATCAGTTCTGGAATGATGCCGAACTTGACCATGTCTTCTGGCTCAACATCGTTAAACGACTCAGAGACACTTCTGCCCTGCTTGTTTTTAACAATTGCACCAAAGCCAATACCGGAAGCTTCTGTTCGGTTTTCAATGACTTTTTCCAAGCCTGAAAACGCACCGCCACAGATAAATAAAATGTTGGTGGTATCAACCTGTAAGAAGTCTTGGTTAGGGTGCTTGCGCCCACCTTGCGGTGGAATAGAGGCTATCGTCCCTTCAATCAATTTGAGCAATGCTTGCTGCACGCCCTCACCCGACACGTCGCGGGTAATGGACGGGTTGTCAGACTTGCGCGAAATTTTGTCTATTTCGTCGATATAGACAATGCCGCGTTGGGCTTTGGCCACATCGTAGTCACAGGTTTGCAACAATTTGGCCACAATATTTTCAACGTCTTCGCCGACATAACCAGCTTCGGTCAACGTGGTGGCATCGGCCATCACAAACGGCACGTCCAACATACGAGCCAGTGTTTGTGCTAGCAGCGTTTTGCCAGAACCAGTTGGGCCAATCAGCAAAATATTGCTTTTAACCAACTCCACATCGTCTTTTTTGGCATTTTCTTTGTGGTTCAAACGCTTGTAGTGGTTGTACACCGCTACAGCCAAGGCGCGTTTGGCCTTGTCTTGGCCAATCACGTAGTTGTCTAGGTTGTCTTTTAATTGTGCGGGCGTTGGCAAGTCGTTTTTCGCCTTATCGCCTAGCTCGTTGGCGGGCAACTCGTCACGCACAATGTCGTTGCACAGGTCAATACATTCGTCGCAAATGAATACAGACGGCCCGGCTATGAGCTTTTTGACCTCATGCTGGCTCTTACCGCAAAATGAGCAGTAAAGATTCTTTTCGGAACTGGTGCCTTTTTTATCGGCCATGTCGTCTACGCCTTGCTGTCAATCTGTTTGAAATAGGGTTCATGATAACGCCTAGCCTCACTCAAGAAGTGGAAATGGCGCCCAGAACGCACCAAAAAGGTGCGGTACCAGCGCCATATTGTCGAAAATTATCCACACGCTGCCATTAAGCGGGCTTGGCTACGTTCTCGCGTTTGTCAATTACTTTGTCTACCAAGCCGTAATCAGCCGCTTCTTGAGCCGTCATGAAGTAGTCGCGTTCAGTATCACGTTCAATACGCTCTAGGGTTTGACCAGACTGCTCAGCCAAAATAGTGTTGAGTAAGGCGCGTAAACGAAGGATTTCGCGGGCGTGAATCTCAATGTCAGTGGCCTGACCTTGCGTACCACCCAAAGGCTGGTGGATCATCACACGGGAATTGGGCAGCGAGAAGCGCTTGCCCTTGGCGCCTGCGGCCAACAAAAATGCACCCATGCTGGCAGCCATGCCGGTACACAGCGTGGACACATCGGGCTTGATAAAGTTCATGGTGTCAAAAATCGCCATACCGGCGCTGACAGAGCCGCCTGGCGAGTTGATGTAAAAGTGAATGTCTTTGTCTGGATTTTCAGACTCTAGAAACAGCAGCTGAGCAACAACCAAGTTGGCCGTGTAGTCGTTGACGGGACCAACTAAAAATATCACGCGCTCTTTGAGCAAACGCGAGTAAATGTCATAGCTGCGTTCGCCGCGGCCAGACTGCTCAATCACCATGGGGACCATGCCCAAGGCTTGTGTATCCAATGCGTTCATCGCTTTATCTCCAAATTAGATGATGTATCGTTGCGCCGCAGCGCACTCTAAAAAAATCGGTGACTTGCACTACTGTAACCAACTGCCTAGCTGCATGTGTACTTGTGGGCATTGCGTTGCTTTACAAGCCTTGCAGGTCACCATTCAGGTGACAGCCTTAGAAAAACAGACACAAACAACAAAAGGGCGTTAACCGCCCTTTTGTCCTGTGGGCCTGTCGCCCGGAAGTCAGCTTCCCAATTACTGCTGAGCCATCAACTCGTCAAAGTCAACAACTTTGTCACTCACTTTGGCTTTGCCTAATACGAACTCGGTCACATTGTTTTCAATGACAACGGCTTCGACTTCAGCCATGCGACTTTGGTCGCCCGTGTACCACTTGACCACGTCTTCTGGACGCTCGTAAGAGGCTGCCATTTCAGTGATGTGGGCTTTGATTTGATCAGGTGTTGCTTGCAAGTTCTCAGCACGCACCAATTCAGCAACCACCAAGCCTAAACGAACGCGGCGTTCAGCTTGCGGGCGGAACACGTCATCAGGAATAGGGGCTTTGTCCGCGTCTTTGACGCCGCGTTGCTTAAGGTCAGCACGTGCGCGTACAACCATGCGGTCTAGCTCAGCCTGAACAGCCGCTGAAGGCAGGTCCAACTCGGCCTTGGCAACCAAGCCGTCCATGGCCGCTTGCTTGTTGCGTGCTTGCAGGCGGGCTTTAACTTCGCGCTGCAAATTGGTGCGAATATCAGCACGCAACGCGTCCACGGTGTGCTCTGCGACACCCAGTGACTTGACGAACTCTTCGTCAATAGCTGGCATGGCTGCAGCTTCAAGTTTGATGACGGTCACCATAAAGTCAGCCGTTTTGCCTGCGACGTCTTTACCGTGGTAGTCCTCTGGGAAAGACAATGGAAAGGTTTTGCTTTCGCCGGTCTTCATACCGCGAACTGCGTCTTCGAATTCTTTTAACATTTGGCCGTCACCGACCAAGAATTGGAAAGCATCGGCTTTGCCGCCTTCAAATGCAACACCATCAATGGTGCCTAAAAAGTCTATCGTTGCCCGGTCACCGTCAACGGCTGCCTCAACAGCAGGGCGCTGCGCAAATGTGCGACGTTGCTTACGCAGAATATCAACTGTTTTGTCAATCGCCTCTTCGGTAACGTCGGCGCTGAGCTTTTCAACTTCAACGCTGGCTACATCGCCCAGCTTTACTTCTGGATAAACCTCAAATACAGCGTCAAACAGCAATTCGCCTTCAGGCGCGCCTTCTTTTTCAGTCAACTGTGGAGCGCCTGCCACGCGCAATTGCGCTTCGTTGGCGGCCAAACTGAAGGCCTCGCCTACCTTGTCGTTCATGACTTCGTACTGAACAGAAGCGCCGTACATTTGTGCAACTACTTTTGAAGGTACTTTGCCCGGGCGAAAGCCATCTATCTTGACCTGTTTGGCCAAGCGCCTAAGGCGGGTCTCTACCTCGGCAGTAATCACTGCCACTGGCAATGACAGCGTTATTTTGCGCTCTAGCTTTTCCAAGATTTCAACGTTCACGGCCATCACTAAACTCCTGCTGTGTCGGCCCCGTTGGCTCAAACCCTATGTTTGACCACAACGAAGCATTTAAATAGGTGGTGCGCGGGGGGGGACTCGAACCCCCACACTGTTACCAGCGTCAGGACCTAAACCTGGTGCGTCTACCAATTTCGCCACCCGCGCTAACTCGGCACTTAATGGGTTGCACGCAACCCATTAGTTCACTGGACTTTGCGGACTGACCGCCTAGAACCCTGTTTGCGCGAATTGTGGCGCGCATTCAGCGAATAACTCACTATTGTAGTCTGTGCCAAGCATGTTTTTAAGCTTGCACACACATCAAGACAAAACACATCAAAATTGCTAGATAGTCCGCCAATATAAAGAGGCTTTGGCGCAAGCGACAATAGACTTATGTCTACCAGCCACTTACCCAACGGGGTTGAATCTACGGGTGTGAACCACTACGAGAACTTTCCTGTGGCCAGCTTTCTTTGCCCTAAAGCCATTCGCCCAGCTGTTCAGGCCATTTATTACTGGGCACGCACTGGTGACGATCTCGCCGATGAGGGCGAAGTGGCAGCTGGCGATCGCTTGGCAGCGTTGTCGTCCATGAGACTGGCGCTGCAACGGGCCATAGACCAGCAACCACTGACCGCAGGCGCCGCAACATACCGCCCATTGGTGATGCCTTTGGCTCAATTGGTAGCCGCGGGTCTATCGCCAAAGCCACTCTTTGACTTGTTACTTGCCTTCGAAGCAGATGTACACCACACTGTGCAAGCCCCACTTGGAGAGCGGTACAAGGACTTGCCCGCGCTTTTGGACTACTGCGCGCAGTCGGCCAATCCAATTGGCCGATTGATGCTGCAGCTGTACAAAGTCAACGACACACACACAGTTGCGCAAAGCGACGCTGTATGCACGGCTTTACAGCTGATTAATTTTTGGCAAGATCTCACCCAAGACTTGAGCAGAGGCCGTTTTTACATCCCGGCTTCGGTGCTGGCGCAGCACCAGTTACCCCCCCTCACTGATGTGCGACACATTTCGCCAGACCAAGCAGCTGCAGTTGTGGGCGCCTTGGTGGTCCACGCTAGAGGAGTGATGCATCAAGGCGTTGGCATTGTGCACAGGGTGCCTGGGCGCGCAGGCTGGGAACTGGCTGTCGTAGTGACAGCTGGTTTGAGGCTGCTGCAGCGTATTGAGAACACGGGGTTCCAATCAGCCCGCATACGGGTCAAACTGAACAAATGGGACGCGCTGGTTGTGGCCTACCAAGCCGTGCGCTTAAAACTTCTCGGTAAAATGACACTCTGAATTCGAGCTGGGAGCCAGAAGCGCCCGCACAGCAAACACTAACCCCATCTCGCTATACGGGCACTGCTACGCAGGGCTGCAGTGTCACGCAGTTGCATCACAATCGAGTGACGCTCGTTTGACGCGCACATGATTACTTATAGATAAAACGATGACCCGCCAGCTTATGCCACACCACCGTCACGCCCCGCTAGCCCTCCAGACCACCACTGCACGTGTAGCAACGATGCGACACCCCAATCGCGTCATCGGCCATGTAAGCTTGGCCGTTTTAATGGTGGCAGGGGCCTTGGTCTTGATGGTTTCCTCGCTTGCTTTCAGCCAAGATGACGCCAAAGTGGCAGCAACAGCGGGATATATTGCACCTGCTAACACCTCAACACAGGCACCACTGGCCGTGGTGCAAACCACTTTATTTAAAGACACCGCGGTCTACCCATCCATCCGTGTTGGGGCGCAGGTTCAAGCCCGAAACAACGCGCAACTTGCAGCGCAAGTTGGCGGCGTGGTGCAAAGCTGGCGTGCCGATACAGGCTCTTTGGTCAAGCGAGGTGAGTTGTTGGCACAACTCGACCCGCGCGATCTAAGCTTGGCATTGGCGCAAGCGCAAGCCACCCACCAATCGGCCACAGCACAAGAGGCTTTAAGCGCGCAACAACTCAAACGCGCGCAAGAACTGGTGGCAAAAGGGTTTTTATCACCCCAAGGCTTGCAACAGCGTGAAACCGAGCACGCCATTCAGAAAGCACACGTTGCAAGCGCCGTGGCCGCGCTACAAACTGCCCAGCGCAGCGTGAGCAAGACACGCATCACAGCCCCCTTTAATGCCGTCGTACACCAACGCATGGCGCAAGTTGGCGACATGGTGTCCCCTGGCACGCCACTCTTTAATCTCGTGGACACCAGTAAACCAGAGGTTGCCCTGAATGTGTCACAAACCCAAGCCGTCAGCCTAGAGCGGGCCAGCACCATCGTCTGGCGCGCAAAAGACAACGGACAAAACTTTCCTGTTCAGTTGCTGCGTATTGGCGCAAGCCTAGACCCTCAAACCCGCTCACAACCAGTTCGCCTGCGGTTTACAAGCAACACAGACACGCCCCTGCCAGGCAGCGCAGGCGAATTGATGTGGAATGACCCACAAGCGCATATGCCCACCCAAGTGCTGGTGCGCCGCGCCGGATTAGTCGGTTACTTCACGGTGGTCAACAACGAGGCCCGCTTTGTGACCATAGCGCGTGCACAAGAAGGACGCCCTGCGCCGGTTGACCTTGACGCGCAAACACCCATCGTGACCAGCGGACAGGCCCTGCTGCAAAACGGCCAAGCCGTTCAGTTCAGTCAATAACAACAGGCAACAGGGCTCTCATGAAGTTTTACCGCGCACTCCTTGCCAACCACCCACTTGCCAACATCGCCTTTGTGGTGGTGCTGCTGCTGGGAGCCATCAGCTACGCCACGATGCCGCGTGAGCAAGACCCAGAAATCAACTTTAACTGGGTCAATATCACCACCGTATTGCCTGGTGCGACAGCTGAAGAAGTTGAGCGCTTGGTGACCAACCCACTTGAAGATGCCATTCAAGGGGTTTCCGACATTCGGTTTGTGACCTCCAACTCGCGCAACAACGTCTCTAGCTTGTTGGTGAGATTTAGTGAGTTGTCTGAGCGCGATTTTGACAAGCGCATGAACGACTTGCGACGCGAGATTCAAAATAAAGCCGCCAGCGAAATGCCCAAAGAGGCCAACGAGCCGCGCGTGCTTGAGATCACCACCTCTAATGGCTTTCCCACAGCAGCGCTCGTTCTGAAGGGCCAAGCCGACGACGAAGCCCTGCGCTTGGCAGCCAGGCGCATCAAAGCCGACCTAGAGCGTATTGCCGGGGTAGACCAGGTATTTGCTTTGGGCTTGCGCAACCCTGAATTGCGCGTGGTGCCAGACGTGCAAGCATTGGCCATGCGCGGCTTAACCGCGGCCGATGTCGCTGACAGCTTGCAAGCATGGTGGCGTGACACCTCCGCTGGCACCTTGCGCACGGCTGATGGTGCATGGTCCATCAGCGTACAAGGCATCACCAGCGACCCCAACGTGCTCGCCAATTGGCCTGTTTTGTCCAGTCAACGACCTGGCGTGTCAGCACGCTTACAAGATGTCGCGCGCATCGAACAAGCCCGCGCCAAGGCTTCTCAGTACGCCGCGACTGAGGGCATGCCAGCCATCTACATGTCGGTAACAAAGAAGTCAGGCACCAACACATTGGAGTTGGTCCAACGCTTAAAAGACTACATTACCCAACAAAATCAAAGCATTGCAGACAAAGGACTTAGCCTTTTACTCAGCGACGACCAGACCATTCCCACCAAAAAAGCCATTGATGTGATGGAGACCAACGCCTTGCTTGGCGCCGTTATGGTGTTGGTGGTGAGTTGGTTGTTTTTGGGCTGGAAGGTCGGTGCACTCATTGCACTGGGCATTCCGTTCTCGCTACTGGCCACCTTTGCGTTGCTCAACGGCATGGACAACACCATCAACGTTTCGGTGCTGCTGGGCGTGGTCATTGCACTGGGCATGTTGGTTGACGATGCAGTGGTAGTGGCTGAAGCTATTTACTACCGTGTGCAGCGTGGACAACACCTAGTGGATGCTTGCGTTGACGGTGTCAACGAGGTATTTGGCCCAGTGCTGGCCTCAGTGGCCACCACCATGGCCGCTTTTTTACCCCTTATGCTGCTGCCAGGCATCATGGGCAAGTTCATGTTTGTCATTCCTTTTGTAGTGAGTGTGGCCCTGGCCATTTCGCTGATTGAGGCGTTTTGGATGATGCCTGTGCACATGGCGGCCATTGGTGTGAACCAGCCTGACGTGAACAAACCAGATTGGCGCACACGCTTTAACCGGCGTATTCGCCTCAAGTACGGCCAGGCATTGGCTTATGTGATACGCCGCCCCAAACGCTTCGCAATGGTCGGCGTTCTGTCTGTTGTCAGCGCCGCAGCCCTGCTGGCAACCGGCGTGATACGCGTGCAGTTTTTTGCTTTTGACCCCATCAGGGCTTTTTATGTGAACGTCGACATGCCGTCCAACGCGGCGCTTGAAGACACCCTGAAAGCTGTCAACCAAGTAGAGCTGGCCGTACGGGCACAACTCAAAGGCGTGGGCCCAGAGCTTGAGGCCAGGTCCGCCAGCACATTGGCCGGCGTGAAGTTCACCGACACCGAACCACTTTACGGCGAAACGTATGGCCAGGTATTTGTATCTCTCAACCCGCTAGGCCCCAACTCACGTGAGGTTGAGGCTGTGGTGGAAGGCATGCGCAAGGCCATTGAAGACATGCCAAGCGCCGGCAAAAAGAGCTTTACCATGCTGGCCGGTGGCCCGCCCTCAGGCAAGCCGATTGCTGTGAAAGTGCGAGGTGACGACTTTACAGAAATTCAAGCTGCTGCCGACGCCGTCAAAGCCATGGTTCGCAACATACCCGGTGCGACCGACGTCCAGGACGACAACTTACCTGGGCGGCCACAGCTGTCATTGCGTATGGACAGCGACGCGTTGCGGAGCAACCATGTGAATGCTGCATTGTTGGCTCGCTTGGTGCGCTTGAGTGTAGACGGCGAGGTGGTCGCCTTTACCCGAGAGGCTGGCGACAAAATTGAACTGCGTGTCATAGCCAACGAATCAGACTATGCCAACCCATCCAGCGTGTCCGCTCTGCTCGATATGCCTATTGCCCTGCCCAATGGAGACGTCACACGCTTGGGCGCGCTTGTTGAACCGGAAACCAGCCCCACGCGTGGCTTGATCAAACATTACAACTTGCGGCGCACCATCACGGTTGAGGCCAACCTAGATAAAGAGCTCACTGACACAGCCAAAGCCAATGACATGCTAAAAATAGGCTGGGCTGACATTCAACATGACCATCCCAATATCAGCCTAGATTTTTCTGGCGAATTAGAAGACATTGAGGAGAGTCTCAATGCCATGAAAGTCTTGTTCTTATTGGGTATGGGCTTGGTGTTTTTAATATTGGCCGCGCAGTTTGCCAGCTACTTCCAACCACTCATGATTTTGGTCACCGTACCACTGGCCTTTACGGGTGTCGCGTTTGGATTGACCCTATCGGGCAACCCCTTGTCGCTGTATACCTTGTACGGTGTGATTGCGCTCACTGGCATTGCCGTGAACTCCGCAATCGTGCTCATTGCAGCCGCCAATGACAGGCTCAGGTTGGGGCGAAAAACCTCGCACGCCATTGTTCAAGCGGCGCGCAGGCGTGTTGTCCCCATACTGATTACCACCACCACAACGATTGGCGGCTTATTTTCTTTGGCTTTTGGCCTGGGGGGTAAAAGCTTGCTGTGGGGGCCTGTCGCATCCAGTATTGTGTGGGGCCTTGCATTTTCAACCGTACTCACATTGTTTATGGTGCCGCTGCTGTACATGGCGTTTATGCGTGGCCAACAGCCTGCAAAGCGTGCCACGTTGCTGCAACGCGCCAGGCAAGTGTTCTTTCGCGTGAAACCATAATCATTTGCACATGACCACACCTCAAAACTACGTTCAAGAAAAGGCAGCAGCATCTGGCAGCAGCTTTTACTATGCGTTTCTCTTTTTACCACCGCCAAAGCGTGCCGCCATTACCGCCTTTTACGCTTTTTGCCGCGAAGTTGACGACGTGGTTGACGAAGTAGCCGACCCTAGCTTGGCGGCGTCAAAGTTGGCATGGTGGACCGGTGAAGTAGGCCAACTGTTTGCTGGCCGGCCTTCTCACCCAGTTATGCGGGCGCTGCAACCTCATATTGAACCGTACAACATCACTGCGGCGCATCTGACAGCTGTCATTGAAGGTTGCCAAATGGACTTGCAACAAAATCGCTACCTAGACTACACCGCTCTTGAGCGTTACTGCCACTTGGTAGCCGGCGTGGTGGGCGAAGTGGCGGCGCGCATATTTGGTCAAACAACCGATGCCACCACCGCCTATGCGCACGCTATGGGGCAAGCGTTTCAGCTCACCAATATCATCCGCGATGTTGGTGAAGACGCCATGCGCGGGCGTATTTACCTGCCTGTTAATGAACTGCAACAATTTGACGTTAAGGCCAACGACATACTCAAGCGTGTGTACTCAGAACAGTTTGTAGCGCTTATGCAATTTCAAGCTAACCGGGCACACCAGCTATACGACCAAGCACTTGCGATGCTGCCTGCGCAAGACAAACGCACTCAAAAGCCAGGCCTGATGATGGCCAACATTTACCGGGCCTTGCTGCGTGAAATTGAGCGTGACGGCTTTCAAGTGCTGCACCAACGCACCAGCCTCACCCCCATTCGCAAGCTATGGCTGGCTTGGAAAACACAGGCCTTTGGTTGGGTGGGTTAATGGCGCTTAAGCAAGACACGCCCAATCACCGGATAGCCATTGTGGGTGCCGGTTGGGCGGGTTGCAGCGCTGCTGTTGCCGCCACAGAATTGGGTTGGCAAGTCGATTTATTTGAGGCCGCACCCACTGCTGGTGGCAGAGCAAAGTCGCTTACCAAGACTACCGCCCACACACACAATGACCCGCCACTCGACAACGGTCAGCATATATTGTTGGGTGCTTACAGCGCCTGCCTAGCCACACTTAAAACCATTTCTGTTGATGCTGATGCCGTATTCATGCGCAGCGCATTAGACCTACGCGATAAAAACGCGGCTGGTTTTGCCCTGCCTAATTGGGCCAGCACTGCCACCTCGGAGCTCGGTATGGCCAGCGCGGTCACGTGGGCTGTTGTACGTTGCCGCCAT
>CALBWZ010000337.1 GCA_937893415.1 uncultured Comamonadaceae bacterium
CTGCGCCAGTTCAGGGAAGTTTGCCGCCTCTTGCATCAGCAGTTTGCTGATGCCAGCTGCTGGCGTGGAGCCCACATCCGTCCACCACTGGTGCATGGATTGGACGATCAAATCGCGCGTGCTGCCGCGGTAGTTGCGTGTCACATCGCGCCAGGTATTCAGCGGGGCAGCTATGTTGTCACGCACCACAGCTTTAAACAAATCTTGTTTGGTCTCAAAGTACACAAACACCGTGCCTTTGGACACGCCAGCGCGTTTGGCAATGGCTTGTACGTTGGCTCCGGCAAAACCTTTGTCAACAAATTCTGCCAATGCCGCCGCAACAATTTCGTTGGGTCTGGCTTCTTTGCGACGGCTTCGCACGCGCGCTCCGAGGGTTGGCAGCGCAGACTGACACGTGTCGGTCTGTTGGTTGGGCGCTGTGGGTGAGTGGTTGGCGGGCGGCGACTGAGACATATGTTTATTGACCAATTGGTCAATAATATAACCCAAATTGTCAACTGCGCTGCCGCAGCGTTTATAAACCCTGTCGCCACGTTAGGGCCCAGCGTTGGGCCGAAACCTCAATGCTGGACCGCTAACTGCGCAGGCATGTGTGTGGCTGTCGCGTCCCGCTGTTGCTCAGAAAAACGCCTGCAGCCCTGTTTGTGCCCGTCCTAAAATGAGCGCGTGCACATCGTGTGTGCCTTCGTAGGTGTTGACAGTTTCAAGGTTGATCATGTGACGGATGACATGGTATTCATCATGAATGCCGTTGCCGCCATGCATGTCGCGCGACATGCGCGCGATGTCTAGGGCTTTGCCGCAGCTGTTGCGTTTGATCAGGCTGATCATCTCAGGTGCGGCGCGGTCTTCGTCCATCAAGCGACCTACGCGCAAACAGGCGTGCAAGCCTAGCGTGATTTCGGTTTGCATGTCGGCCAGCTTCTTTTGAATGAGTTGGTTTTGCGCCAAGGGACGGCCGAACTGCGAGCGGTCCAGGGTGTATTGGCGCGCACGCGTCCAGCAGTCTTCAGCTGCGCCTAATGCGCCCCACGCGATGCCGTAGCGGGCTTTGTTCAAGCAACTAAAGGGGCCTTTCAAGCCTTGCACATTGGGCAGCATGTTTTCTGCGGGAACAAATACATCATCCATCACGATTTCCCCCGTGATGCTGGCGCGCAAGCTCATCTTGCCTTCAATCTTTGGGGCGCTTAAGCCCTTCATGCCCTTTTCCAGAACAAACCCCCGAATGGCGGACTGGTCTTGCGCCACGCCTTGCAGCTTGGCCCACACCACAAAAACATCGGCGATGGGGGAGTTGGTAATCCACATTTTGGCGCCTTTGACAATGTAGCCACCATCAACTGGCGTTGCTTTGGTGTCCATGTTGGCTGGGTCGGACCCATGGTTTGGCTCCGTTAGGCCAAAACAGCCTATCCACTCACCGGTTGCCAATTTGGGTAAATATTTCTGGCGCTGCTCCTCGTTGCCGTATGCATGAATGGGGTGCATGACCAACGAGCTTTGCACGCTCATGGCGGAGCGGTAGCCGCTGTCTACGCGCTCAACTTCTCGCGCCACCAAGCCGTAACTGACATAGTTCAGTCCTGAGCATCCATAACCGTCGATGGTGCAACCCAGCAGGCCCATTTCGCCAAACTCGTTCATGATCTCGCGGTCGAAATGTTCGTGGCGCGCGGCCATCAACACACGTGTTTGCAACTTTTCTTGGCAAAAAATATGCGCCGCATCGGCAATGGCGCGTTCGTCATCCGTTAAGGAGTCGGTCAGATGGAGGGGATCTTGCCAGTTAAATTGGGGTTTCATGGTGTTGCAGCTAAATATGTAAAACGCCATTGTTGCGCTTAGATTGATATGTGTCTAATATAGAAAAGGTATATATTGATATTTATTTTTAATAATGGAATTCAGACACCTTCGTTATTTTGTGGTGCTGGCTGAAGAGCTGCACTTTGGACGAGCCGCTAAGCGCTTGGCTATTTCTCAGCCGCCGCTTAGTTTGAACATCCAGCAGCTTGAAGCCTCTGTTGGCGCGCGCTTGTTTGACCGTGACAGCCGCAGTGTTCAGCTCACGCCGGCAGGTCATGCTTTTTTGGTTAAAGCCAGAGACTTGCTGGCGCAGGCAGAGCAAGCCGCCAGAGGCGCGCGCGATGTGGCTCAGGGTTTGGCGGGCAGCTTGCGGGTGGGCTTTGTGGGCAGCATGCTGCAAATGGGCTTGCCGCAACGCCTGCAAACATTTCAGGCCAGTTATGCGCAACTCAGTGTGAGCTTGGTGGAGGCAAGCTCTGCCGAACAGCTAGAGGCATTGCGCCAAGACCGGATTGATGTGGGGTTTGTGCACACAACGCTGGTGCCAACGGGTTTAGAAAGTCGTTTGGTGGCCAGTCAGCCATTCGTGTTGTGCTTGTCCAGCAGCCACGCGCTGGTAACCCGCCTGCGTTCGGCCAAGCGTGAGACCCCTGTGGCTTTATGCGATGTTGGGCAAGCTGCGCTGGTGTCGGTGGCGCGCGCTGTATCCCCAGATTATTTCGATGCGATTACGCAAACGTGCGCTCAAGCGGGTTGGGAGCCTGTGGCCAGGCATGAGTTGCGCCATTGGTTGAGCGTGGTGAGCTTGGTGGCCCAAGGTCAAGGCGTGGCTATTGTGCCCAAAGCGTTGGAGCGTGCGGGTGTGCCAGGCGTGGTGTTTGCCCCCATTTATGACGCATTACCAGTGAACCAAACCTATTGCGTATGGCGCAGCCACAGAGCCCATGAAGCGCTTAATGCCTTTTTGCAAACATGGCCGCCTGTGTATATGCCCGCACAGCAAAGTGAAACTAGCCAATAATCAAACTTGTATTTTTTTAACACGTACACATCAAAGTAGCACGTCTATGTGCTGCACCAACCTACTATGCACACCACTCAAATCACACTTGGACAAGCCGCAAATGGTCATCAACAAATTGCCCTAGGAGGGGGGTGTTTTTGGTGCGTGGAAGGGGTGTTCCAGCGGGTGCGTGGCATTGTTGGCGTGGAGTCTGGCTACTGCAACGGGCAAGTCTCCAACCCCACTTACGAGCAAGTTTGCACAGGCAATACGGGGCATGCTGAAGTGGTGGTGTTGAGTTTTGACCCCACTGTGATCACCACTCAAGATATCTTGCATATTTTCTTTGATGTGCATGATGCCACGACACTTAACCGCCAAGGCAATGACGTTGGCACTCAATACCGCAGTGGTATTTACTGCACCACGCCAGGGCAATTGGATGTGGCCAGTGCTGTTATTGGCGATCTGCAGTCTGCTAGGCCAGCATTGCAAGGCATGATCACAACAGAGGTGGCCATGCTAGATAGCTACACGGCAGGTGAGATCTACCATCAAAACTATTTCGAAAACAACCCGTCAGCCGGTTACTGCGCTTATATCATTCGTCCAAAGGTGGACAAGTTCACACAAACACACCAGCAGTTTTTGGCCTAAGTCCATAGGTATGTCTTCATAGGCCTCATTGTATGAATAGTCTGAATCAAACCCAGCTGTTGCTGGCTTTGATACCCGTATTTGCGCTCATTGCCTTGGGTTGGTGGGCCGCGCGCATGGGTTGGTTGCACGTGTCGTCCATTACCGACATGTCGAAAGTCGTGTTTTACCTGTTCATGCCGCCGCTGCTATTTCGAACCATGTCACAAACGCATTTAGAGCAACTGGACTTGGTACCGATTGCTGCTTATTTCAGCGCGACTTTGGCTGTTTTTGCCGCTGTGTTGTGGTGGCGCGGCATGGGTGTAGCCAGTGTCACATGGGGGCTTGGGGCCGTGTTTTCTAACACTGTCATGATTGGTATTCCCTTGGTCGGGTTGGCGTTTGGTCCTGAGGGGCTGGTCACGTTGCTCACCGTTGTGGCCGTTCACGCCATGACATTGTTGACGGTCGGCACGGTGGTGGCTGAGCTAAGCTTGCATCCGAATCAATCGCAAACCGGCACCTACTTGCAATCAACAGCGGGCCTGATGCGTGCGGTGCTGAAAGCGCTCAAGCAGGCGTTGATTCATCCAGTTCCTATTCCTATTTTTTGCGGTTTGCTGTTTGGACAAACTGGCTGGGTGATGCCCGAGGTGGTCGATCAACCCCTGCAGGTGTTGGCTTCTGCTTTCAGTCCAGTCGCACTCATTATGTTGGGAGCCACTACGTTTTACCAGGGCGGTAAAAGCCAAATGGTATTGGTGCTGCCCATGCTCGCTATCAAGCTTGTCGTGTTGCCTGTGGTGGTTGGTTTGAGCACGTGGTTGTTTGGTTTGCCGCCTTTGGCCAGCGCCGTGTTGGTGATGTGCGCAGCGCTGCCCAGTGGTGCCAACGTGTTTATGTTTTCGCAGCGCTATGGTCACAACCAAGACCTTGTGGCTACGGGCGTGACATTGTCAACTGCGCTGTGCGTGGTGAGCCTGCCTATGGCGATGAGCGTCTTGGCTTGGTTGGTTTAAACCAGTCTAGTTACCTAAATCAGTGCCTTGGCTGATGGCTCTGGCGGCCTGTACCTGGTTCTCAAAATAGGCTTGGAAGCTCATGACCAAGCTGGACATGAAGCTTACCGCACCAAACATCAAGGCCATCACCAAGGCCATCATGCTCAGCCAGTTGGTGAGCCCGCTTGTGTGTGTTTCATCTAGGGCTGGTAGCACCTGAGCGTTGTAAATGTGGTGCCAGCGTTGGGGTTTCATCAAGGCATAAAAAATGCACGTGGCACAGGCCCCTGCGATAGACAAGCCCAGCACAGGTGTGAGAAGCCAGGCGATGGTGTCGTCTTGGCCGATGTTGTTAAACCGCATAAAGCCTAGCCAACCCGCAATTGTGGGAATAGGTATCAGCCATGCCCAGATGTCTCGCCAGCCAAACAGGTAGAAGCGATGGACACCAAAGACGCCCAATACAAACGCCAACCAAGCGGCTACGGTTTTTGATTTGATCTGTCCGGTGGTGTAGTTCATGGCTTTCATGGTGGTGACCTGTATGTGTTGTGTGTGGGTGCTGAACCGTGCTGGCGGTGTGGTGGGGAGAGTTGTATGTTGTACAACTAGGCGCTGGGCGCAGTGGTACTGCCTTCACCCAGCGTGCGTTCCATGAGCACGATGTCCAGCCAACGTTCAAATTTCCAGCCGCATGCGTGCATGCGTCCAACCTCTGTAAATCCCATAGCCTTGTGCAGCCCAATGGATCCTGTGTTGTCTGAGTCCCCAATGACAGCCATGACGTGTCGTATGCCCGCTGTTTCCATATGCGCCAGCAGCGCTTGCATCAAGGTTTTGCCAATGCCTTTGCCTTGTTGATCAGGGGCAATGTAAACCGAGTCCTCTGCACTAAAGCGGTATGCTGGGCGGGGCTTGAACCAGTTGCCATAAGCAAATCCCAGTACCTCGCCGTTGAGCGATGCAACCAGGTGCGGGAGGCCCTTGTCAACCACATCGGATCGGCGCTGGGTCATATCGGCCAAGCTTGGCGGCACTGTCTCAAAAGTACCCGTGCCGGTCAACACGTGGTGGCCATAAATGGCTGTGATGGCCTCTAAGTCGTGGGGTTGGCTGGGTCTAACTGTGAGGGCAACGGCGGGCATGGTGGTGAGTTTGTAGGGTGTGTTGTCGGCAGAATCAGCATGCATTGTCCATTAACTTTCTGTGATCTTGCGCTATGTGAACAATGCCCGTTTGACCAAGTCAATGTATCTGGTCTTCAGGTGTGCGTATCAGCGGTGTTTGATAAGTAGGCGCTTATTCAGTTATTAGCCTATAATCTTGGGTTTCGTGGCGTTTCGCTGGCCGGGTGGCCAGTCGTGTGTCTCAATCGCTTGAAAATTTACGGAACATGCAGACTTTATTTGTCACGGCATGCCCCACCCAAAGGATTAATCATGGTCGTCATTCGACTTTCTCGCGGCGGCTCTAAAGCACGCCCTTTTTACAACATCGTTGCTGCTGCCAAGCGCAACCGTCGCGATGGTCGCTACCTAGAGCGGATTGGTTTTTACAACCCTATGGCTAGGGGTGGTGAAGAGCCTTTACGCATTGCACAAGACCGTTTAGCCCATTGGCTGTCTGTTGGCGCTCAGCCTTCAGACACAGTGACTCGCTTGGTCAAGCAAGGTGCAAAAGCTGTAAAAGCTGCTGAATAATTTCCATTCAGCATGAATAAGGCGTACCCACCACATGGTGTGTGCGCTTTTTTTACGGCCCTGTTTTAGACTACCCACAACCGAACCCGCACACTGTTACATGACTTTGCCTACTGCTTTAATTGCCGCTGATATTCCAACCGATGGCATCGCTTTAGGTCGCTTGCAAGGGGCCTGGGGCGTCAAAGGTTGGAGCAAGTTGCAGCCCTTTAGCGGCGACGCTGATGTGCTGTTATCGGCAAAAACATGGTACCTGCTCGCACCAGTTGGCCAGTATGCCAAAACCTTTAAAGCTTTTGAAGGCGCAGTGCGCGTTGCTGTTGCGCAATGCAAAACGCACTCTGGTGGTTTGGTGGTGCAATTCGATGGCATCGATGACAGAGACGACGTCCATGCGCTGAAGGGAGCTGAAGTGTGGGTCAACCGTTCTGAATTTGCTCCCTTGACTTCTGATGACGAGTTCTACTGGGTAGACCTGATAGGTTGCGAGGTGGTCAACCGCCAAGGCGAGGTGTTGGGACAGGTGCAAGAAATGCTGTCAACTGGTCCACAAGCGGTGTTGTGCGTGACCACCTCTCCAACCGAGGACCCCAAGCTGCAACGCCTTATTCCTTTTGTAGGCCAATACATCGATGGTGTCAGTTTGGCCGACAAACGCATTACCGTGGACTGGTTGCCAGACTACGACTGAGTCCCAAGCCCCATGCGTATAGACATCATCACGCTGTTTCCAGAGCTGTTTGCGCCGGCCATGACCCACGGCATCACGCGCCGGGCTTTCGAGGCGGGGTTGGTTGATGTGCGCTTGTGGCCGTTGCGTGACTTTGCAAGCGGCAACTACCGCCGTGTCGACGACAGACCTTTCGGTGGCGGGCCAGGCATGGTGATGCAAGCCCAGCCCCTGCTGGCGGCACGCAACGCCATATTGGCAGACAGAGGCTTGGACGTGACTGATGTTGGGGTCGCCTGCCCTGTGCCAGTGGTGCTTTTTTCACCGCAAGGGCAAACGCTTAACCACACGGTGGTAACCCATTGGGCGCAGCCTCAGCGAGACGCTATTTGGGTGTGTGGCCGCTATGAGGGTGTGGATCAGCGGTTTATTGACAGCTGCGTGACATGCCAATTGAGCTTGGGCGACTTTGTGTTGTCTGGTGGCGAGTTGGCAGCGATTCCGTTGCTAGACGCCATCGCCAGGCTACAGCCTGGCGTGCTGTCTGACGAACAAAGCCATATTCAAGACAGCTTTAACCCAAGCATTGATGGCCTGCTTGATTGTCCGCACTACACCCGTCCCGAAGCGTGGCTGGGCCAACGTGTTCCAGATGTGCTTTTGCAAGGCAACCACAGCGCCATTGCCCAATACCGTAGGCAAGAAAGCTTGCGCGCTACTGTCAGCCACCGCCCTGATGTGCTGGCCAAAGCCGAGCAAGCAGGCGCGCTGAATGCTGATGATCAGCGGTTTTTAAACGGGTTATAATAGAAGGCTGACCGATCCTCTATTTGGCCGCTTTGATGAACGACTGACTTGATAGGCAAGATTCAGCGTCACAAGGCCTTGTGTAGCGCAAATACGATCGACTAAGAGGACTTTATGAACTTAATTGCAATATTAGAGCAAGAAGAAATTGCTAGACTAAACAAAGTAATCCCCGTATTTGCCCCAGGCGACACGGTGATTGTGAGCGTGAACGTGGTTGAGGGCACCCGCAAACGTGTGCAGGCTTACGAAGGTGTGGTGATTGCCCGCCGTAACCGCGGCCTAAACAGCAACTTCATCGTTCGCAAAATTTCCAATGGTGAAGGCGTTGAACGCACATTCCCACTGTACAGCCCACGTATCGCTGGCATTGAAGTCAAGCGCCGTGGCGATGTGCGTCGCGCCAAGTTGTATTACCTGCGCGACCGGAGCGGCAAATCAGCCCGTATCAAAGAAAAGCTGGTATTCAAGAAAAAAGCTTAAACTTTTTTTTAGCTGGGCTGTTCATTGCAGCTCAAGCAATCAACCGCTTCAGGCCTTGTGCTTCAAGCGGTTTTTTGTTGCCTACGAGTTTCTATATGAGAGGGTCACATGGATGCTTGTTTCGCCGTTGTTGCCTACATGACGGCGTTGATGCACCAAGCTGGGTAAGCTAAGGCCAATACCAACCAGTCTATGACCACTCAACCACCCCTCAGTTTTAACCCGCGTGATGTGGCGGCTATGCCCAGCTTACGCGTCGAGTCAGCTGTGGCTGCCGCATGCCTAACGGCACAAGCCATTCGCGAACGTTTCGCCTCTGATGTGGATTGGACGCCTGACGTTGTTCTAGAGCCAGCATGGCCACACATACGGAACATGCGTCCTGCAGCCGTCTTGGTAGGCCTGGTTGAGCGAGAACAGTTGTACCTTGTACTGACCCGACGCGCTGCGCATTTGAAACTACACGCCGCACAAGTGGCCTTTGCAGGGGGCAAAATTGACGCAACTGATGGCAGCGCCGAAGACGCAGCGTTGCGAGAGGCTCACGAAGAAATTGGTGTGCCAGCACATGCCGTCCAGGTGCTGGGGCGTTTGAGCGAGTACAGCACGGGAACTGGCTTCCATATTGTTCCTGTGGTGGGTTTTATAAGTTCCGACGTGGTCTATCAGCCTGACCCAAGCGAGGTTGAGCAAGTGTTTGAGGTGCCGTTGGCGTTCATTACAGACCCCGCCAACCACCGTTACCACATGGTCGTGCGTGACGGCATTGAGCGGCGTTGGTGGTCTATGCCATACACAGATGAGCAAGGTTACGAGCACTTCATTTGGGGCGCGACTGCCGGCATGCTGCGCAACCTGTACCAGTATTTGTTAGCGCCTGTGCGCTAGCGTTGCAAGTTATCTGGAGGGGGTAGAAGCTGGCAACAGTCGGCGATAGTTCGCAGAGTTGTAAGAAGTTACAGAGAACTGTTCAACATCAAATAGCGCAACAAGAGCAGCTATTGTTCTCACCCACCTGGCGCTATGATGGTGAGATGTTATTTTTCGCATTACTCACCGCTTTTCTTTTAGAACAATTTGTGCCGTTGATGGAAGACAACGTTTTTCACAAATGGACAAGGCATTGGGCGCTATACGCACGCTCGAAAGTCTTTGTCACCAAAACTTGGCATGTGTGGTTGTGGTGGTCGGTGGCCGTTGTGGTTCCGACCTTGCTGAGTGCGCTGTTGTACCAGCTCCTGTCGGCTATATGGTGGCCTTTGGCTTGGTTGTGGTTGGTCAGCGTGTTGTACCTGACCATGGGCTTTCGCCAATTCAGCCATTACTTTTCTCGCATCAGAGACGCCTTACAAGCTGGTCGCGAAGACGACGCCTTGGCGGCTTTGGCACAGTGGCGGCAAGTGGACGGCGCCGAAGCGCAGCGCTCTGACTGGGTAGCCCGTGTGCTGTCTTTGGCATTGTTGGCGGCTCAACGCCACGTTCTTGGCGTCTGGCTGGCGTTTGTGGTGCTGGGCGTGTTTGGCCTAGGTCCAGCTGGTGCGGTGCTGTACCGCATGAGCGAGTATGTGGCTAGGCTGTGGCGCGTGCAGCTGCCCAGTGCTGCAGGTGTCATTGACGAGCAAGCAACCGATACCGCTGTGCCTGCTGACACCGATCAACAAGCAGACAACCGTGATCAAAACGATGATGGGCAAGAGCCGGCAACGTTGCGGGCGTTGGTCGCTTTACAGGCTTGGCACTATGTTGATTGGTTGCCTGTTCGCGCCAGTGCATTGGGCTTCGCTGCCGCTGGTCACTTCGAAGGCGTTGTGGCTGCATGGCGAGATGCGGCAGACAACGCGCAGTTGAGCAACGACAGTTTGTTGTTGGCAGCTGGTGCGGGTGCTTTGCACGTTACGCTGCAAGAGGAGGCAACGCCACGTGCCAATGACGAACCCGGCGACGATGACTTGGTGGTGATGAGCGCCGCACTGCTAGACGAGCATGCGGCACAAGACCATGCGCAGGCCTCGGTTGTTGCGCCTGTAGGTGCTGCTGGTGAGCAGATTGCCGACCCTGGCCTAAGTTCAGAGCCAGAGCCAGAGTCAGACAATCCCGCCAGCTCACCCAAGCCCAGACATGTCGCTGCTTTGGCCAGTTTGGTGTGGCGTGTGGTGGTGTTGGCTATGGGTATATTGGCCGGTCTCACCGTGGTGTC
>CALBWZ010000338.1 GCA_937893415.1 uncultured Comamonadaceae bacterium
CACCAGCGTGTACAACACAACGTTGCCCAACCATACAATCAAAACCCACCACAACTTGGCTACCAATATGTGTATTGGCACCGATATGGGCATGCGCCTCTAAGCAGGCGTGCGCATCAATGCGGGCATACTCGCCCACTGTGGCATAAGCGCCGATAACAGCCAAAGGTCCGACCGTTGCAGTGGCTGCAATCGATGCAGTGGGATCCACTACAGCGCTGGCATGTACACCGCTTTCAAGGCCAACTCTCTGGCGTGCTCGCCACCACTGGGTGAGCACAGCGAAAAAGAGATAAGGGTCAGAGGCTTCAATGCAAGCGCCCCTGGATTTGGCGCGCTCGCCCAATGAGGGCGAAACAATTAAACAGTCAGCTGTGGTGCTGTCAATCAACGACTCATACTTCACATTGCTTACAAAAGCGATGCTGGCAGGCTGCGCAAGCTCTAAGGGTGAAATTGCACTGATTGGTATGTCAGGGCTACCAAATAAAGTGGCGTGAACTGAAGCGGGTAGTTTTTTTTGAACAGCATTGAACAATTCGCCCAAACTGACGGGTGCAAGCATGTGGCTACTCGACACGCCTATGGTGCCTTACTTGGCCGCGTTTAGATCACGCAACACACGGGCTGTGATGTCGTGCTTGGGATTCATGTAAACAGCCTCTTGCAAGATTAAGTCGTAATTTTCAGCCTTGGCGACGGCTTTAATGACTTTGTTGGCCATCTCAAGAACTTTTTGTAGTTCTTCGTTTTTACGAAGCGCCAAGTCTTCTTGAAACTCGCGCCGCTCGCGCTGAAAATCTTGGTCCATTTGTACCAAATCTCGTTGGCGTTGAATACGCTGAGCCTCTGACAAAGTAGGCGCATCACGTTCTAGCTTTTTAGACGACTCTTGAACAGCCTCGCCTAACTGCTCAATTTTTTTCTGGCGTTTAGAGAACTCGGCCTCTAGTTTTGTTTGCGCCGTTTTTGCCGCATCTGCCTCTTGGAAAATACGGTCGGTGCTGACAAAGCCCACTTTGAAATCTGCAGCAACAGCGGATACAGCGGATAACAGCATCGCAACGCTCAACACGCCAGCTACCGCCATGCGTTTAAAAAATTGGTTCATCATTTAGAAGCTCGTACCGATTTGGAATTGGAAGGTTTGTAGTTTATCGCTTGTCTGGTTGCGCAGCGCCTTGGAATACGACAAACGCAATGGGCCAACAGGCGACAGCCAGCTTAAACCCACTCCGCTAGAAGCGCGCAGTGCATTGCTTGGGCACAGTACAGAAAGAGTCGGTTTGCAATACACGTTGCCCACGTCGACGAAAGCGAACATGCGCAGTGACCTGTCATTGCCAGTACCTGGAAATGGTGCAATGAATTCAGCATTGGCCAATATGGACCTGTCACCACCAACGCTAGATGTGTTGGTTTGGCTGCCGGCAATTTTGCTTCGACCACCCAAAGTGCCCTGGTCAAAACCACGCACTGAGCCTAAACCACCGCCGTAGTAGTTTTTAAACACAGGGAACTCTTGACCACCCAAGCCTTTGCCCAAGCCGACCTCTGTGTTCAAGGCAACCGTGTACTTTTTCGTCAACGGCCAGTATTGCTGAAATTGGTACTCGGCCTTGATGTATTTGGTATCACCCGATAAGCCCCACTCGCCGCTCACTCGCTGGTACTGACCGCTGGTTGGCACCAAAGCACTGTCGCGCCCATCGCGTGCCCAACCTACAGTCAACGGCACGCTGGTAGCAGGAGAGCCAAATTTGTCAACGAAATCTTGGTACACATCTGGCATGGTTGCGCCTGAACCTACGTTCAGCGATGTTGATTCAACACCAGCGCCAAAAAATACGGTGTCGGTTTCAGAGAAGGGAACACCAAATCTGACCGCACCTTTTTTGCGTACCAAGGAGTAGTCACCACCTTGAGAATTCAATGGCGACTGCGTGGCGTATGAAACATTAAATGTGCGCGAGATGCCGTCTAGTGTGAAATAAGGGTCTGTAGTGGTCAACGACAACTCGCGGTTGAACTTGCTGGTGTTCAGGTTCAAGCCCAAGTAGTTGCCAGAACCAAACACGTTTTCTTGCTGAATACCGGCGATGAATGACAGCTTCTCTGATTGCGAATAACCCGCACCAATCGACAAGTTGCCTGTCGGTCGCTCAGCAACAGCCAAAGACAAGTCCACTTGGTCTGGCGCGCCAGGTACCTCACGGGGTTGTACGCTCACATCTGTAAAAAAGCCCAAACGGTCTACGCGGTCACGCGACAGTCGAATCAGTTTGCCGTCGTACCAACTGGACTCCATTTGTCGAAACTCGCGTCGAATGACTTCATCGCGTGTGCGGTTGTTGCCTTCAATGTCAATGCGTCTGACATAAGCCCGTCTGGCTGCCTGTGCCTGCATAACGACTTCGACTTGGGCGTTGTCACGGTCAATATTGGGCACAGCCTCAACGCGGGCGAAGGCATAGCCGAACTCACCGAAGTAGTCGTTAAACGCTTGTGTGGTGGCCGTGACAGAGTCAACGTTGTAAGGTTTGCCAGACTCAATGGTGACCTTGCTAACAAATGCCTCATCTTTACCGAGGTAATTACCCTCTAGGCGAACACCAGACACCACGTAGCGTTTGCCTTCGGAAATATTTATAACAATAGAAATTTCATCTTTTTCTGGTGTGATAGCTACTTGCGTTGAATCAATGGTGAACTCGATAAAACCACGTGTTAGGTAATAAGAGCGCAAGGCCTCTAAGTCACCGTTGAGCTTGGCTTTTGAATACCGGTTGGACTTGGTGTACCAACTCATCCAGCCGCCTGTGTCGAGACTAAACAAGTCTGTTAAGTCGGATACAGCAAACGCTTGAGCGCCAACAATACGCATTTCATTGATGGTTGCAACACCACCTTCGACAACACTGAAGTTCACATTCACACGGTTGCGGTCAATGGGCGTCACTGTTGACACCACCTTGGCAGCGTACATACCCCGGTTGATATATTGGCGGTTTAGCTCTTGCTCCGCCCTGTCTGCCAACGCTTTGTCAAATGCACGACCTTCTGCCAAGCCCACGTCGCGCAAAGCCTTCAACATCGCTGGTGACTCAAATTCTTTGATACCCGTGAAATTGATTTCTGACACTGTGGGGCGTTCTTGTACCACCACCACCACCACATTGCCTTGCAATTCAATGCGCACGTCATTGAACAAACCCAAACCAAACAAAGAGCGAATGGCCGCACTGCCTTTGTCGTCGCTGTAGTCGTCGCCTGTTTTAAAAGGCAGCGATGCAAAAATGGTACCGGCCTCAACCCGCTGCAAACCCTCCACTCGAATATCAGCCACTTTGAAAGATTGAGCAGCAAACACCGGGGTACTGACCATGGCTGTACTGGCAGCTAAGCCGCTTAGAGCAACGAGCAGATACATGCCACGGGCACTTGCCGCAATGGCCTTGAAAAAAGAATATGTCATGAGGACTTGTGCCAGCTAGCTCGCGATACGTGCGATGTCATTAAATAGCGCCACAGCCATGAGGGTGAACAACATGGCCATACCACCTCGGGTTAAACCCGATATCCAGTGGGGTGGGACAGGTTTCCCTGTTACCCACTCCCAAAGATAATACATCAGGTGCCCCCCGTCTAAGATGGGAATTGGTAACAAATTCAGTACAGCCAAGCTCACGCTAATTAAACCTAAAAATGACAAATAAGCACCCAGCCCTACGCTCGCCGATTTGCCTGCAACTTCTGCAATCGTGATCGGACCACTGAGATTTGACAAGGAGGCTTGCCCAGTCACCATCTGACCCAACATGCGAAGTGACAAAACTGCCACGTCCCAAGTCTTGGTCACGCCTTGAGAGATGCCTTCAAAAAAACCCGCTTTGACAAAAAAGCTGTCGGGCTGAGCGCCTACAAAAGCGCCAATTCGGCCAATGTAATGTTTGGCCGATGCGTCTAAACCGATTTGTTTAGCTTGCTGCGCATCCAGCAAATAAGGTCTAGGCTGCACCATCAAATCGATCTCGCCCTGGCCGCGCTTGATACGCCACAACTGCGCGGCCATGGCTTGACCTGAGTTGCTCACACGGGACTGAATATGCTGACGCAGTCCTTGCGCATCTGCAATGGTCATGCCATCAATATCGATAACGAGGTCTTTTGGCTCGATACCTGCCAAGGCCGCGGCGCCGTCTGCCATCACGTCGCCAATTTTCGGCGGCATAAACACCGAAGTAATGCCCAGTGCCATGAAGGCTTGCGCACCAGGCTCTTTTGAGGCCAAGCGCGATATTGGCAGATCAAGCCACCGCGTCGGCGTGTTCTCGTTAGCTGACACGGCTATTTCAACATCGCTGCCTTGAGAGATGGCTTGGGTCAGGGCCCATCGCAAATCTTGAAATGAGCGCACGTCGAGACCGTTGTCGTCAGCCTCGCCAACACGTCCATCCTGGGCTTTGCTGCGGATTTGTCTGACGTGGTCGCCTGCATGTAAACCAGCCTGCGCAGCCAAACTGGAAAGAGGTGGCTGGGCCACTATGGCCTTGTGCTCATTGATACCCCACCACTGCACACAAGCGTACAGCAGCACAGCCAACACAATATTGGCGAGCGGGCCGGCGGCCACAATGGCGGCCCGTTTTCCTAAACTTTTGTTGTTAAACGCCAAATGCTTCTCATGCGGGGCCACCTGGGTCTCACGCTCGTCGAGCATGTGCACATAACCACCCAAAGGCAACGCACACAGCACAAACTCGGTGCTGTTGGTGTCTTTTTGCCAGCGCAACAAAGGTTTGCCAAAACCAATAGAAAAGCGAAGCACCTTCACGCCGCACCAACGGGCAACGCGGTAGTGACCAAATTCGTGGAACGCAATGAGCGCGCCCATGCCCAACACAAACGCAATAATTGTCAACATATGCCTGACCCTTTTGACCATTGCGCGACCAAGGCCTCTGCGCGAACACGGGTGTGTGAGTCGATTGCCATCAAGGCCTCGAAACTGTTGCCTTGTATGTCTTGTGCCATGTCGAGAACAGCTTGATTCACGCTGACAATTTGATCAAAGCGAATGCGCTCGTTTAGAAAGGCTTCCACCGCTATTTCGTTGGCCGCGTTCAATACAGCAGAACTACCAAGTGGTCCCCGCAACGCATCCCAGGCTAAAAACAAACCCGGAAAACGCGCGCGACTTGGCAACTCAAATGTGAGGTTGGCCATGGCTGCAAAATCCATTGGCAGCGCTCCACTGTTGATGCGCTCAGGCCATGACAAGCCGTAAGCAATTGGCACGCGCATGTCGGGTGTGCCCAACTGTGCCACGACTGAGCGGTCGTTGAACTGAACCATTGAGTGGACAACACTTTGCGGGTGTATCACCACGTCCAAGCGCTCCGGCGCCATTTGAAACAAATGATGCGCCTCAATGATTTCTAAGGCCTTGTTCATCATGGTTGCGGAATCAACTGATATTTTTCTGCCCATCACCCAGTTGGGATGAGCCACGGCCTGCGCAGGCGTGACATCCCGCAACGTTGATGGATCACGGGTACGAAATGGACCGCCAGACGCCGTCAGTATGATTTTCTCAACGCGCCTATCCCATGTGGTTGCGTCCTCAGGCAGCGCTTGAAAAATAGCCGAATGCTCACTGTCAATAGGCAGCAGCGTGGCACCGCCTCCTTTCACTGCCTGCATAAACAGCTCACCACCCACCACCAGCGCCTCCTTGTTGGCCAGCAACAGGCGCTTGCCCGCGTGTGCAGCTGCCAGACATGGCGCCAAACCTGCCGCGCCCACAATAGCCCCCATCACCATGTCGACATCAGGCGCAGCGCTGACCTCACACATGGCCGTCTCACCAATGCGCACGCGCGTGGGTAACGCTAGTGCTTGTAAACGTGCTTGCAAATGAGCGCCAGCTTGGGCATCGGCCATCACAGCGAATCGCGGGCTAAACGCAACGCACTGCGCAACCATTAAGTCAACTTGCGTGGCTGCACACAAGGCATACACCTCAAAGACACCCGCATTTTTGCTTAGAACATCAAGCGTGTTGGTGCCAATAGAACCTGTGCTGCCCAACACAGTGATGCGTGGCTTGGTGTGTGACTCTTGTGTCACTCTAGAGTGAGTGGCAAACGTCATACCCTAGCCTTAGAACGCAACTGTAATGTGAATACAACGTCATCACTCATAACGTCACCAACATCATGCCCAACGGCAGCACGGGCAACAAGGCGTCCACGCGGTCTAGAACACCGCCATGGCCTGGCAACAAACCACTAGAGTCCTTGACACCAGCACAACGCTTAACCAATGACTCGACCAAATCACCAACCACAGCCATGCACGTTAACCACACCACGCCAATAACCATCAATACTGGTGAACGCTGCCATAGCAAGGTGTAGATGCTGGGACTGTCAAGCGCCCAAACCGCATCAACCCATAACCATATAAAAGCGAGGGCCATAACCGCCAGGACACCGGTTATGGCGCCTGCCCACGTTTTGCCTGGACTGATGGCTGCGGCTAATTTACGCTTACCCCACGCACGTCCACCAAAATAAGCGGCTATATCGGCCACCCAGACCAGCAACAACAAAGAGAGTAAAAAATTAACCCCTATTTTGTGCGCGCTGGCCATGGCCAACCAGGTCAGCGCAATCAGCAACCAGCCTGCAACCAGCCGCAATGCCACATTAATATGCAACCATTTGGACAAACCAAAACGCACCAACCAAGCCGAACCCAGCACCCAAATGGTCGCAGCCAACAGCCACAAGCCACGTGTCACATCAGCGTGCATGAGCAGCAAGTCTGGCGAAAGCCACCATACATAAGCCAAACCCAGTCCTACACACAAGCCTACCAAAGTAGCTGGCACAAAGGACAACTGGTTCAAACGACCCCATTCCCAACATCCAGCGGCAATGAGTGCCAACGTGATGGCGGCAAAGTAACTGCTGTTGCTGGCAAACAATGCAGGCAGCAAGAGCGCAAGCAATACGACGGCGGTCATGATGCGGGGAATAAGCATAGAGTCCTTGATGGGCAATGTAATCACTGCGTGTAAAAGTCGCTGATGCAGAAACGGGCGCTGAGCGCCCGTTTAGACAGTGGCGCTTAAACCGCCAAAATATCTGCTTCTTTGGCCTCTACCAATTTGTCGATCTCTAAGATGAACTTGTCAGTCAACTTTTGTATCTCGTCCGTTTGGCGACGCTCGTCGTCCTCACTGGCCTCTTTGTCTTTGACCAAACGCTTGACTGTTTCGTTGGCGTCTCGACGCAAATTGCGAACGGCTATTTTTGCGTCTTCACCTTCGCTGCGCACCACTTTCGTGAGTTCTTTGCGACGCTCCTCGGTCATAGCAGGCATCGGAACACGAATCAAATCGCCTTGAGACGCTGGGTTTAAACCCAAATCAGAATCTCGAATAGCCTTCTCAATTTTTTGAGCCATGCTTTTTTCCCAAGGGGACACCCCAATGGTTCGTGCATCCAGCAGCGACAAGTTGGCCACCTGAGACAACGGCAACATGGCACCGTAGTAGTCAACGTGAATAACGTCTAGCAGTTGGGGGCTAGGACGGCCTGTGCGCACACGCTGCAATGCAGTTTTAAACGCATCAATCGACTGCCCCATCTTGCGTTCTGCGTTGGGCTTGATTTCTGCCAAAGTTGTCATGTTTACTTCTCCAATGCGTTAAACATGGCTTAAACGTGCACCAAAGTGCCTTCGTCTTCACCATTAACAACACGCTTCAGCGCGCCATCTTTCAAAATACTGAATACCTTAATGGGTAACTTTTGATCACGGCACAACGCAAATGCGGTGGCATCCATAACCTGCAAGTTGCGCGACATAGCTTCGTCAAAGGTGACTGTGGCATAACGGGTGGCTGTTAGGTCCTTAGCGGGGTCCGCTGTGTACACACCGTCAACCTTGGTCGCCTTCAGCACGATGTCCGCGCCAATTTCGGCTCCTCGCAATGCAGCTGCCGTGTCAGTTGTAAAAAACGGGTTCCCAGTACCTGCGGCAAAAATAACCACTTTGCCCTCCTCTAGGTATTGCA
The DNA here is from genome assembly GCA_937893415.1 of uncultured Comamonadaceae bacterium. Lineage (GTDB taxonomy): Bacteria > Pseudomonadota > Gammaproteobacteria > Burkholderiales > Burkholderiaceae_C > RS62. The sequence continues at coordinate 8,087 of CALBWZ010000338.1, forward strand.
AGGCTTTTGGCCTCACATAAGGCTCAACCACCTGCTCAATGCTGATAGCGGACATCACGCGGGCAACCACACCTGCCTTTTCGAGTGTGTCTGACAAAGCCAATGAGTTCATGACGGTTGCCAACATACCCATGTAGTCAGCCGTTGCGCGGTCCATCCCCACGGAACCACCGGCAACACCCCGAAATATGTTGCCACCGCCAATGACAATGGCGACTTGTACATCCAGGGCTGTTATTTCAGCGACTTCAGCAGCCATGCGACGAATGGTGGCTTGATTGATACCAAACGCATCATCTCCCATCAAGGCCTCACCCGACAATTTCAACAAGATTCGCTTGTAAGCTGCCATGGCGTTGTCCTTTTAGTGATTCATTTCCACAAGATAAGAGCCCCATGCCACACAAACTACAAACGTGACATGGAGATGTAGGCCACTGTCAAGCGACCTACTGGGTGGCCATGGCCGATTAAGAGCCAGCCTTGGCAGCTGCGACTTGGGCCGCTACCTCAGCGGCAAAGTCATCAACCTTCTTCTCAATACCCTCACCCACCACATACATCGTAAAAGCGCTGACAGTCGTGTTGGCTTCTTTTAGCATAGCCGCCACAGTTTGTTTGTCGTTTTTAACGAAAGGCTGGTCCATCAGGCTGACTTCTTTTAGGTACTTGGCAACAGCACCTTCAATCATTTTGGTTGCAATATCGGCAGGCTTGCCAGATTCTGCAGCCTTGGCTGTTGCCACAGAACGCTCTTTGGCAACCAAGTCAGCAGGTACGTCAGACGATGACAAGGACACAGGCTTCATTGCCGCAATGTGCATGGCCACGTCGCGGGCAGCGTCTTCACTGCCTACATACTGTACCAATACACCAATGCGTCCGCCGTGCACGTAGCTAGTGACGCCGCCTTCGACACGCTTGATGCGACGGAAAGACATGTTCTCACCAATTTTGCCGATCAGGCCTCTGCGAGCGTCTTCTAAGGTGGGGCCAAAGCCGTCTATGGCGTAAGGCAAGGCACCCAAGGCTTCGACGTCTGCAGGACTGTGCTTGGCAACCAACTCGGCAGCGGCGTTGCACAGCGCAAGGAAGCTGTCATTTTTGGTTACGAAGTCGGTTTCGCAATTGACTTCAATCATGCTGCCAACTTGGCCGTCAATAAAGCAGGCAACAATGCCTTCAGCCGTTATACGGCTAGAAGCCTTACCGGCCTTGTTACCCAACTTGACACGCAGAATTTCTTCTGCTTTGTCGAAGTTACCCTCAGCCTCAATCAACGCTTTTTTGCACTCCATCATGGGTGCGTCGGTTTTGGCGCGTAGTTCACCAACCATTGCAGCAGTAATAGCCATTGTTTTCTCCAGTCATGGGCGCTCACTTTGCAAGCCACCCGTCCATATATCAGTTACAAAAAAGGGGCACAAAGCCCCTTTCAATTCGTTCACAGGGGCTTAGGCTTGAGCCTCGTCCTGAACTTCTACAAATTCGTCATCGCCTTTGGTGGCAGCAGCTTTTTGCGTTTCAGTATTGGCGTTAGCGCGGCCATCAATGATGGCATCGGCCATAGCCTTGGCGTACAAGGCAACCGCTTTGGATGAGTCGTCGTTGCCAGGTATCACGTAGTCAATGCCGATTGGTGAGTGGTTAGAGTCCACAACGCCAATCAAAGGGATACCCAATTTACGAGCTTCTGAAACGGCGATGTTGTGGTAACCCACATCAATGACGAAAATAGCATCTGGCAACACAGCCATGTTTTGAATGCCGCCAATGTCGCGCTCGAGCTTTGCCATCTCACGGGAGAATGTCAACTGCTCTTTTTTGCTCATATGGTCCAAACCAGCTTCTAGCAAGGTTTGCATTTCTTTCAAGCGCTTAATAGATGTTTTAACTGTTTTAAAGTTAGTCATCATGCCGCCCAACCATCGCTGGGTGACGTGAGGAACGCCTGCACGTTCGGCTTGCTCAGTCACAATGTCACGTGACTGGCGCTTGGTACCAACCATCAAAATATTGCCGCCGTTGGCTGCCAATTGGCGCGCAAACTTCAAAGCCTCTTCCATTTTTGGAAGTGACTTTTCTAAATTGATAATGTGAATTTTGTTGCGGTGGCCAAAAATATATTGGGCCATCTTGGGGTTCCAGAAGCGGGTTTGGTGACCGAAATGGACACCAGCTTCTAGCATTTCACGCATAGTGACTGACATGGTTTTTTCCTAAAGAGGTTGGTTCTTAAATCTCGATCTAATCTGACTGCGTCCGTATAGCTGAGAGTTATCACAGCGTGACACCAGGCAGACACCTGAATGAGCGAGTTTGCGATTAAGCTAAGCCATGCGTCAGGTTTTTTGCCGTCTACACATTGCAAAGCCTTTCGATTATAGCAAGAAACCCAGCACTTATGACCACTACAGCCAGCAAAAGTATGCGCGAGCACCCTGCCTTTGCGCACTTAGAAGCGGCCTTGTCTGCCGCCAGCAGCGCTCGGGCGGCCAATGTCATGTTGCGTGTTGACGCTGACGATGCCCGCCTAGCTCTCATGCACGTGGCCACACAACACCAACAACCCACTTCGGCTCTGTTTGGCTGGACGCTCAGTGTCAAAGATTTGTTTGACGTAGCTGGACAAGTCACGGGGGCAGGCTCCCCCAGCCGAGCCAATTGCCCACCAGCTGAACACGATGCACCCCCGGTTGCTAAACTCAAGTCTGCGGGGGCTGTGGTGGTGGGGCGCACCAACATGACTGAATTTGCCTTTTCGGGCGTGGGCATCAACCCTCACTTTGGCACCCCTGTCAACCCAACCGACACACGCACGGCAAGAATACCGGGTGGCTCATCCAGCGGCGCAGCTGTGTCAGTAGGTTTGGGAATTGCTGATATTGGTTTGGGCTCAGATACGGGTGGCTCCCTGCGCATACCCGCAGCATTGTGCGGGCTAGTGGGCTTTAAAGGCACAGCGGGCTTGGTGCCGCTGGCTGGTGCCTACCCCTTGTCCAGCAGCTTAGACACTGTTGGCGCTATTACAACAACAGTCGATCAAGCTATTGCCGTTCACCAGGTGTTAAGCGGGCAAGCCGTAGCGCACTGGGCCAAACCCCTCAATCACCTCCGCTTGGGGATTTGTACCACCGTCATGCAGCAGGCGCTAGACACAACTGTCCAAACAGCATGGGACAGGACGCTTGTTTTATTGAGTGCCGCAGGCGTGACCCTCGTCAGCGTTGACAGTGGCTTTTTAAATGACATTGCAGATATTCAGAGTGAGCGGCCTTTGGCCTC